>NZ_JBFAXY010000016.1:0-99676 GCF_040681035.1 Nocardia sp. NPDC051911 | reverse complement strand
CAGACGCCACAGCCCACGCCGACACCCGAGCCGACACAGCAAGCGCCGTCCACGCAGACGCCACAGCCCACGCCGACACCCGAGCCGACACAGCAAGCGCCGTCCACGCAGACGCCACAGCCCACGCCGACACCCGAGCCGACACAGCAGGCGCCGTCCACGACCGCGCCGCCGAGTCCCGCTCCGTCGCCACAGACCCCGGCGCCAACGCAACCGCCGAGTTCGTCGGCCCCTCCCCCGGCGACTACCGAACCGACGCAACCGCCGAGTTCATCCGCGCCACCTCCGCCGCCGAGCCCACCACCCCCACCTCCGACCCCGGAACCGACGCAGCCGCCGAGTTCGTCCGCGCCGCCACCCGCAACCCCGGCCCCAGCCCCTGCGCTGCCGCCGAGCCCGCCGCAGGCACCGGCACCGGCTCCCGTTCCAGCCGTACCGATGCCCGACCCGAACGGCCAGCCGGGCGTCACCGGGCCGGTGGACGGCAGCCAGCAGCAGATTCCGACGACCAACCAACCTGGCGTCGTCCCGTCCTGACGGCCCGTCACCGGAGTCTCCGCAACACGAGCCACACCCCGGTACCTCGGAAACCGTCGGCAGCGCTCCTTGTGGCGGTCGGGCACCTCGACGAGGCTGCTCGCCGCACCGGCGGCACCGTGATCGAGTTCCGTCTGGCAGGGAATGCGACCCCGAACTTCCACCAAGGAGTCATCGCCTACCACGACCATCTCGTCGCGGTGGTCGCGCTGCGCGATTCCGCGGTGCTGGCGGTCGCCGACCCCCGGGTGATCGATTTCGATGACGCGGCGATCGAGTCCGGGCCCCTCACATTCATCGAGGCTCCTGACCTGGTCGCTGCTCTGGCCGAACAATCAGGGTTCGAACTACTCACAACGGCCGAACTCGCCCAGCCGTTCGATGCGGCAGCCTGGCCCGAACTGGACCGAGACGATGTCCGGTATTGGAGACCACAGACCGTCCGCGACGCGCTCTTCAACTATTGGGACTGAAGCGACCCGCCGTCCCGGCTCCCGGGTCAGTCGCTCGGTCGTACCGGTGACCTGTCGAACGGTGCCTGATCAGACCTTCACTAGGTCGTCGGCGTGGATGACGGGACGCTGCATCGTGTCGGGGAGTTCGGCGGTGGAGCGGCCGAGCATGCCCGCCAGTTCGGTGCTGTCGTATTCGACGACGCCCCGCGCGACAACGCGATTGTCCGGAGCCACCAGATCGACCACGTCGCCGCCGTAGAAGCGGCCACGGACGCCCACGATCCCGGCCGCGAGCAGCGACCTGCGGCGGTGCGCCACCGCTTGGACCGCGCCGTCATCGATGAGCAGCGTGCCGCGGCTGTCCGCGGCGTGCCGGACCCAGAACTTGCGGGCGGACAACCGCACCGGCCGCGCGGCGAACGCGGTGCCGACGGTGCCGGTGGACAACGCGGTAGCCGCCGACGAAGCGGCGGCGAGCAGAACCGGCACGCCCGCGTCCGCGGCCAGGCGCGCCGCCGACAACTTGGACGCCATGCCGCCGGTGCCGAGCGCGCCGCCGCTGCCCGCGATGACGCCGTCCAGGTCGGCACTGCTGCGCACCTCGGGAATCAGCGTGGCCGCACCCTTGCGCGGGTCACCGTCGTAGAGGCCCGCCACGTCCGACAGCAGCACAAGTGCGTCGGCGCCGACGAGGTGGGCGACGAGCGCGGCGAGCCGGTCGTTGTCGCCGAAGCGGATCTCCTCCGTCGCGACCGTGTCGTTCTCGTTCACCACCGCCACCGCGCCCAGCGAGCGCAGGCGATCGAGGGTGCGCTGCGCGTTGCGGTGGTGCTCACGCCGGGAAAAGTCGTCGGCGCTCAGGAGCACCTGCCCGACCGTGCGGTCGTAGCGGGCGAACGACGTGCCCCAGGCATGCGCCAGGGCCAGCTGCCCGACGCTCGCCGCGGCCTGCTTGGTCGCCAGGTCACGCGGACGGCTGGTCAAGCCCAGCGGCGCGATGCCGGCGCCGATGGCGCCCGAGGATACGACCACCACATCGGATCCGGCGCGCATCCGAGCCTCCACCGCGTCGGCCAGCCGATCCAGCCGCGCGGTATCCAGGCCGCCTTTCAAGCTGGTCAGCGCGGACGAACCGATCTTCACCACGACGCGGCGCGCCGCCGCGATCGCCAACCGCGCCTCGCTCAGGCCCGAGGAATCCGCCTCGGCGCTGATAGACCTCACCCGCATCCCCACCGAACTCCCTGCACCACAATCGAATCCACGGTAGTCGGGACCCAGCCGCGAACGATCGAGTCCGCCGGACACGGCGCCCACCGAGGGCGCACGGCGACTCGACCGTGGTCCACGTCTACTCCTCGTCTTCCTGTACCAGACCGCGTCGCACCCGGGACGCGTGCTTGCGCTCGGCCGCGCTGACCCGGTCGGTCTGTTCCAGCCGGATGTCGGTGCCGCGCCCGGTGGGCACCATGTCGATGCCAGCCGAGATCTGCGGCTCCCAGTCGAACGTCACGTCGCCGATGGTCACCGGCGCTCCCGGCTCCGCGCCCAGCCGCACCAGTTCGTCTTCCACGCCCAGGCGCGCCAGACGGTCGGCCAGGTAGCCGACGGCCTCGTCGTTGTCGAATTGGGTCTGCCGCACCCAGCGCTCCGGCCGGGTACCGCGCACGATGAAGCCGCCCGGCTCCTCCGGGTCGGCGAGCACGCCGAATCCGGTCTCGTCGACCGCGATCGGGCGGATGACCGGGCGCTTCGGCGCTGCCCGCGGATGCTCCTCGCGGTACCGGCGCACCAGATCCGCGAGGGCGAAGGTCAACGGACGCAGGCCCACGTGGCTCACGGCGGAGATCTCGAACACCGGCCAGCCGCGTTCGGTGAACTCCGCGGTCACCATCTCGGCCAGTTCGGCCGCATCGGGTACATCGATCTTGTTCAAGATCACCACGCGTGGGCGGTCGGCCAGATCACCGAGCCCGGCGTCCGCGCTCAGCGCCGGCTGGTAGGCGGCGAGTTCGGCTTCGAGCGCGTCGACATCGGACACGGGGTCGCGGCCCGGCTCCAGCGTGGCGCAGTCCACCACATGGGCGAGCACCGCGCAGCGCTCCAGGTGCCGCAGGAAGTCCAGCCCGAGTCCGCGGCCCTCGCTCGCGCCCGGGATCAGTCCGGGCACATCGGCGATCGTGAAGGTGGTCTCACCGCTGGCGACGACGCCGAGATTGGGTACCAGCGTGGTGAACGGATAGTCGGCGATCTTCGGCTTGGCCGCCGAGAGCACCGAGACCAGCGAGGACTTGCCCGCCGAAGGGAAGCCGACGAGCCCGACGTCGGCGACCGACTTCAGTTCGAGCACCAAGTCGAGTTCTTCGCCGTCCTCGCCGAGCAGCGCGAAACCCGGCGCTTTGCGGGCCTTCGACGCCAGCGAGGCGTTGCCGAGTCCGCCGCGGCCGCCGCGGGCGACGATGAAGCGGTTGCCGGTACCGACCAGGTCGACGAGCACTTTGCCGTCGTCGTCGAGCACCACGGTGCCGTCGGGCACCTTCAGCACCAGGTCGACGCCCTGCTTGCCGTCGCGGTTGCCGCCTTCGCCCGGCTTGCCGTTGCCCGCCTTCGCGTGCGGGTGAAAGTGGAAGTCCAGCAGGGTGTGCACGTTGGAGTCGACCTCGAGGATGACGTCTCCGCCGTTGCCGCCGTTACCGCCGTCCGGCCCGCCGAGCGGCTTGAACTTCTCGCGGTGCACCGAGGCACATCCGTGGCCGCCTTTACCCGCACGCACATGCAGTACGACACGGTCGATGAACTTGGACATACGCCGAATCATCCTCCTTCGGGACTGGTCGTACTGAGGGCTGCTCGTTCGCGAACACGAAAAACGGGCCAGGGTTCCGAGACCCTGACCCGCTCGCTGTTATCCGGAAGTGGTTCGGCGGTCAGGCCTGAACCGGCTCCGGGGTCACGATGTTGACGGTCTTGCGTCCACGCTTGGTGCCGAACTCCACCGCGCCCGCCGCCAGGGCGAACAGGGTGTCGTCACCGCCACGGCCGACGTTCACGCCGGGGTGGAAGTGGGTGCCGCGCTGACGCACCAGGATCTCGCCCGCCTTGACCGACTGGCCGCCGAAGCGCTTGACGCCGAGTCGCTGGGCGTTGGAATCGCGTCCGTTCCGGGAGCTGGACGCACCCTTCTTGTGTGCCATAGCTGGTTCTCCTCGGGATGTCTTACTTGATGCCGGTGACCTTCAGGACCGTCAGCGGCTGACGGTGTCCCTGGCGCTTGTGGTAGCCGGTCTTGTTCTTGAACTTGTGGATGCGGATCTTCGGGCCCTTGGTCTGCTCGACCACCTCGGCGGCCACGGAAACCTTGGCCAGCTTGTCGGCGTCGGTGGTCAGCTCGGCGCCATCGACGACGAGAACCGGATCCAGCGCCACGGCGGTACCCGGCGCACCCTCGATCTTCTCGACCTTCACCAGGTCACCGACCGCGACCTTGTACTGCTTTCCGCCGGTCTTGACGATCGCGTACGTTGCCATCGGTCGGCTGCCCTTCTTCCTATAGTGCTCGGCACTCGTTCACGCGGCGACACCTCCGGTCTGAATCCACCGGAAACCGCCACACGACTGGTCTGGTAATCGCCACCGCCTCGGCACCTGGTGGCTCTCGGTATCGAACTGGCGAGAACCGGGCCACGAAGACAAAACATGTTGTCACCGGGCAGCGACTGTCCAAGATTACAGGACGGCTACCGCGACGACCAAACCGGCGTTCACCCGCGCACCGCGGCCCTGCCACGCGTTCGCTACGGGAACGCCTGTGGCCCCCGACCGGAAGGACCGGCGGGGGCCACAGTGGTGTCGGCGAGAACTCAGTTCGCGGCGTCCGGCGCGCCTGCCGGGCGGCCGACCGACCGCCTGCGCGGCCGGTTGCGCTGCGGCACCTCGACCGGCTCGGGCTGGGAGTAGTCGACCGCGGGCGCGGGCGCCTGGTCTCCGGTGGGCAGCACGAACACCGCTCCGGAGCTGTCCGCGGCGGGCGCGGCGGCCGAACGGGCAACCCGCCGGCGACGAGCCGGACGGCTCGGGCCCGGCTCGGCGACCCCGTTGGCGGCGGCACCGTTCTCGGTCGTCGCGACGGGATCGGCAGCCGCGACGGTGTCGGCGACCGGCTGCGGCGCGGCATCCGAGACGGACGCACCGACGGGCTCGGAGACGGGCTCTTCCGCCGGTGCCGACTCGACCTTTTCGACTTGCTCGACGACCTCGACCACTTCGGCGGGCTCGGTCTCCGGCTCCTCGGCGGGCACCGCGACCGCGGCCTCGACGGTCTCCGTGACGACGTGCTCTTCGGCGGCCTCGTCCGCGACGGCGGCCTCGGCCGTGTCCGCGACCCGCGGCTCGGCGAACGTGTCCGCGGTCGCTTCCGGCGCCTCCTCGGACTGGTGCGCGGCCATCGCCAGCGCCACCGGATGCGCCCGTTTGACGGCCGCGTCGTCCTCGGTGGGTTCGGCCGCGGGACCGGACCCGTTGGCAGGCTGGGGAGCCGCCGCGGCAGCCTTGTCCCGGCCTCGACGCCTGCGCGAACCGCTCTCGCGGGTGCGCGCGGCCGGCTCTTCACCGGAGCCGGGCTCCACCGGGTAGCTGTGCACGAGGATGCCGCGTCCGTGGCAGTGCTCGCAGGTGGTGGAGAACGCCTCGACCAGGCCGGTGCCCAGCTTCTTGCGGGTCATCTGGACCAGGCCCAGCGAGGTGACCTCGGAGACCTGGTGGCGGGTGCGGTCCCGGCCCAGCGCCTCGGTCAGGCGGCGCAGCACCAGATCGCGGTTGGACTCCAGCACCATGTCGATGAAGTCGACGACGATCATGCCGCCGATGTCGCGCAGCCGCATCTGGCGCACGATCTCCTCGGCCGCCTCCAGGTTGTTCCTGGTGACCGTCTCCTCCAGGTTGCTGCCGCCCGCGCCGGTGAACTTGCCGGTGTTCACGTCGATCACCGTCATGGCCTCGGTGCGGTCGATCACCAGGGTGCCGCCCGACGGCAGCCACACCTTGCGATCGAGCGCCTTGGACAGCTGTTCGTCGATCCGGTAGGTCTCGAACACGTCGACGCCGTTGTTCTCGTGCCGGGAGACCCTGGCGAGCAGGTCCGGCGCGACGGTGCCGATGTACTTCTCCACTGTGCTCCAGGCCCGGTCACCCTCGATGACCAGCTTGGAGAAGTCCTCGTTGAACAGGTCGCGGATGACCTTGACCAACAGGTCGGGCTCTTCGTAGAGCGTCTTGGGCGCGTTGCCGTCCTTGCCGGTCTGCTCCTGGATGGTGCGCCAGGTCGCCTGCAGCCGCTCCACGTCGCGGGCCAGTTCGGTCTCGCTGACGCCTTCGGAGGCGGTGCGGATGATGACACCGGCGTCGGCGGGCACGATGTCGCGCAGGATCTCCTTGAGGCGCTTGCGCTCGGTGTCCGGCAGCTTGCGGCTGATCCCGGTGGAGGTGCCGCCGGGCACGTACACCAGGAAGCGCCCGGCCAGGCTGATCTGTGTGGTCAGCCGGGCGCCCTTGTGGCCGACCGGGTCCTTGCTCACTTGGACCAGCACCTGGTCGCCCGGCTTGAGCGCCTGCTCGATCTTGCGCTCCTTGCCGCCGAGCCCGGCGGCCTCCCAGTTGACCTCACCGGCGTACAGCACGCCGTTGCGGCCGCGGCCGATGTCGACGAAAGCGGCCTCCATGCTGGGCAGCACGTTCTGCACCTTGCCCAGGTAGACGTTGCCCACCATGGACGCGGAACCTGTGCTCGTCACGAAGTGCTCGACCAGGACGTTGTCCTCGAGCACGGCCACCTGCGTCGCGGTGGGGTGATCCGGGAAGGACTTCTCGCGCACGACCATCACGCGGTCCACCGCTTCGCGCCGGGCCAGGAACTCCGACTCGGTCAGGATCGGCGGGCGGCGACGGCCCGCCTCGCGCCCGTCGCGACGGCGCTGCCGCTTGGCTTCCAGCCGGGTGGAGCCGGTGATGCCCTGGACCTCGTCGACCGCGACGCGGCCGCGGCTCTTGTTGCGCGGCTCGCGCTCGTGCACGACCGTGTTCGGCGGATCGTCGTCGGCGGGCTCGTTCTCGCCCGAGTCACCGGCCACCTTGCGCCGACGGCGGCGACGGCGACGGCGGCTCGAGCCTTCCGGCACGCCGTCCTCGTCCTCACCTTCGCCCTCGGCGGTCTCGGCGGATTCCGCCGCATCGGTGGCTTCGGCGGACTCGGCGGCTGCGGGAGCCGACTCGTCGTCGGTCTCGGTGTCCTCGCCCTCGCCGTCGCCATCGGACTGCTGCTCGCCCCGGCCGCGACCGCGCCCCCGGCGGCCACGGCGACGGCGCCGCGGCTGGTCGGCGTCGCCGTGCTGATCGGACGACTCGCGCTCGTCCTCGGTGACCTCGGTCTCGTCCTCGACGGGCTCGGGTGCCTGCTCGTCGGCGCGGCGGCCCGCACGCTCGGCGCGGCGCTGTTTGCGCGCCTCCTCGGCGGCCGCGGCGTCCGGCGACAGGAACAGCGGCGCCTGCACGACGGCGGCGGCCTCGAACACCGCGGGAGTCACCGGCTCCGGTTCCGGCCGCACCGAGTGCGTGAACAGGTGCGTGTGGTTGGCCGGCGCGCTGAGCGGCGGCTGCGCGGTGGACACCGTGTCCGGCGCGGAGAAGATGACGCCCGCACCGGAGAACGGAACGTCACCGGCGGGTGCCGGTGGTTCCGTGGCAGGCGCGGGTCGTTCGGCCGCGGGCGTCGGCTGTTCCGGCGCCGGTTGCTCGGCCACGGGCGCCCGAGTGGGCGCGCCTTCCTCCGGCTGCGCCGGTACGGAGGCGTCTCCCGGCCCGGCGGCGGGCTGCTCGGCTGCGGCGTCCGCCTCGACCGTCACCAAGGCGTCGCGCACGGACTCCGCGACGGCTCGGTCGACGTTCGACTGGGCGCTGCGCGCGTCCGCCCCCATCTCGGTGAGCTTGGCCAGGATGCGCTTGCTCGTCACCCCCAGCAGCTTGGCGAGTGCGTGAACTCGGATTCGCTCCGGCAATTGTTCGGCATCCTGTGATGTTGTTTCCAGCGGCTCTTGATCGGCCACGAAGTCTCCTCGGGCCCCCGGGCGCGTCCCTCCCGGCGGGAGTGACGCGGCCGACGCGGGGGCGCTGTCCGTTCGACTCGCACCCGGTGGGCGCGAGATCAAGTGGTCTCGCCCCGCGTGCCCGGTTATCTCCTCGGTTGTGCGTCGGTCGGGCTAACTGGTCACGCGGCGCCTGGCTGTATGGCTGAACTCCGCGGCGCGAGCGCTCATCCAGCGTGCCTACACGAACAGCGGACCCGGTGACCAGGCCGTTTGTCCATGGCAGCGATGATCGGCATCGAACCGTGGTGTCATCCGGCTGCCCTCGTCACGTTTCGTTCGCGCACCTGCACGAACAGTCGGCGTCGAAAGCAGCCGATGCCAGTATCCCATACCGCGCGCCGGGCGTTCGCCATCGGCGCTCGACTCGGTCCCGCCCGCGGCGCGAACGCGGGTCTCGCGGCGGCGCGGGCACGACGATCGAGACTCGGTCAGGCGGGCAGTTCGGGGAACCAGAGGGCGATCTCCCGCTTGGCCGATTCGGGTGAATCGGAGCCGTGGACCAGGTTCTCCTGGGTCTCCAGAGCGAAGTCTCCGCGAATGCTGCCGGGCACGGCCTTTTCGACCGGGTCGGTGCCGCCGGCGATCTGGCGGAACGCGGCGATGGCGCGCGGGCCCTCCAAGATGGCCGCGACGACCGGGCCCGAGGTGATGAACTCGATCAGGGACCCGAAGAACGGCTTCTCGGCGTGCTCGGCGTAGTGGCCCTTGGCCAGTTCCTCCGACACGTGCTTCAGCTCCAGGGCGACGATCTTCAGGCCCTTGCGCTCGATCCGTGCCAGCACCTCGCCGACAAGGCCACGGGCCACACCGTCCGGCTTGATGAGTACCAACGTCTGCTCAGTCACGGCGCACAGCCTATCCGGCATACTTCCGGGCACCGCACCAGCGGTCGGGCTGATCGGCTTCCCGGGCGCTCGGCAGGGAGACCTCCGCCGGAAAAAGTGCGACCGGCAGCGTCCTTGGCGGCCCTGCGGCTACGACCGCTGGATGCGCTGGCTCGGCAGCAGCCCTTTCTCCATCCGGCCGCGCACGTCGGCGCGCAGCACCAGGATGAAGCCCCAGACCACGGCGAACACCACACCGATGACGCCGATGGACACATGGATGAACGCGCCGAGCAGCACCAGGACCTGCAACCCGAGGTTGAACGGCAGCGCCCAGGACCGCCGCTGCAACCCGGCCCCGAGGAACATCACCACCGCGAGCACCACGAGATAGGTGCCGGACAACCAGGTCACGCCGCCGCCGACGTCGGCAACCACCGGCAACGCGAGCAACACCACGATCGCCTCGAGCACCAGCGTGCCCGCCATCACCCCGCGGAAGCCCTTCCACGGGTCGGTCGCGGGCGCGGGCACCGACTGCTCGTCTCGTTCGGCCGGTTCGCTCATGCTGTGCCCTCCTCGGCATCCGCCGGGCTCGTGCGGTGACCGGCGCTCATGCGGTGGTTCCCGGTCCCACGATGGTCCAGTGGGCCGCGGTGCACGCACCTGCCGCTCACGCCGGGTCCTTTCCGAACAGCGCGCGAGCCGCGCCCGCTGTGACGACCGATCCCGTGATGATCACTCCCGCGCCGGACACCATCTCGCCCGCGTCGCCCACTTCCTCGGCGATCGCGATCGCGGTCTCCAGCGCGTCGGGCAGGGTGGCGGCGGATACCACGCGCTCGTCGCCGAACCGCTGGACCGCGAGGTCGGCGAGGGTCTCCACGTCCAGCGCGCGGGGCGACCCGTTGCTGGTGACGACGATCTCGTCGAACACCGGCTCCAGCGCGGTGAGGATGCCGTCGGCGTCCTTGTCACCGAGCACCGCGACCACGCCGACCAACTTGCGGAAGTCGAATTCGTCGGTCAGCGCCGCGGCCAGCGCCCGCGCGCCCGCCGGATTGTGCGCGGCGTCGATGAAGATGGTGGGCGCGCTGCGCATCCGCTCCATCCGCCCGGGACTGATGACGCTCGCGAAGCCCGCGCGCACGGCGTCGATGTCGAGCCTGCGCTGCGCGCCCGCACCGAAGAAAGCCTCCACCGCCGCGAGCGCGAGCACCGCGTTGCGCGCTTGATGCTCGCCGTGCAACGGCAGGAAGATCTCGTCGTACACCCCGCCCAGGCCCTGCAACTCGAGTTGCTGCCCGCCCACCGCGATCTGCCGGGCGAGCACGCGGAACTCCGAGCCCTCGCGCGCGACCGCGGCGTCCACCTCGACGGCACGGCGCAGCAGCACCTCCATCGCCTCGGGTTCCTGCTGCGCGATCACCGCGACGTTGTCGCGCGGCACCAGGCTCTCCGGGGCGCGCTTGATGATCCCGGCCTTCTCCCCCGCGATCGAGGCCAGGTCCGGACCCAGGTAATCGGTATGGTCCAGGCCGATCGGCGTGATCACCGCCACCTGCCCGTCGATGACGTTGGTGGCGTCCCAGGTGCCGCCCATTCCCGTCTCGACGACCGCGACATCGACCGGCGCCTCGGCGAAGGCGGTGTAGGCCATGCCGGTGAGCACCTCGAACTTGCTCATCGCGGGCCCGCCCGCGGCCGCCGACTGCTTGTCGATCATCTCGACGAACGGCAGCAGTTCGCGATAGATCTCCACATACCTCGCCGGGGTGATCGGCGCGTTGTCGATGCTGATCCGCTCGGTGGCCAGCTGCAGATGCGGACTGGTGATCCGGCCGGTGCGCCGATGCAGTGCGGTGAGCAGCGCGTCGATCATCCTGGTCACCGAGGTCTTGCCGTTGGTGCCCGCGATGTGGATCGCCGGATAGTTCTGCTGCGGCGAGCCGAGCAGATCCATCAGCGTGGCGATCCTGGTGAGCGACGGTTCGATCTTGGTCTCCGGCCAGCGCTGGTCGAGTTCCGCCTCGACCAGCGCCATCTCGGCCAGTTCCACCGGCGACGGACCGGAGCCGAGCCGCGCTCCGCCGCCACGGCCCTCGTCGTCGCCGTATTGCGGTTCCGGCTCGTGGTTCACTTGCCGCTCAACTCCGCCAGTCGGGCCCCGATGCGCGCCACCTCGTCCGCGGCGACCTGCTGCCTGCCGCGGATCTTCTCGACCACGTGGTCGGGCGCCTTGGCCAAGAACGCCTCGTTGCCGAGCTTGGCGGCGGTGCCATGGAGTTCCTTCTGCGCGGCGGCCAGATCCTTCTCCAGCCTGCGGCGCTCGGCGTCCAGGTCGACCGCGCCCGAGGTGTCCAGCTCCACGGTGACCGTCCCGGCGCTCAGGCGGACCTCCACCGACGCGGTCGCGGCGAAGCCCGCGTCCGGCTCGGTGAGCCGCGCCAGGTTGGCGACCGACGCCGCCTGCTCGCCGAGCCCCGCCTCGCCGACCCCGATCAGCTTGGCCGCGACCTTCTGCTTGTCCGCCAAGCCCTGGTCGCTGCGGAACCGCCGGATCTCCGTGATCAACCGCTGAGTGTCGGAGATACGTTGCGCCGCCTCCTGGTCAACGGGCACCCCGGAGGCCTGCGGCCACGGCGCGATCACGATCGACTCGCCGCCGGTCAGCGCCTGCCACAACGCCTCGGTGACGAACGGCACGACGGGGTGCAGCAGGCGCAGCACCGCGTCGAGCACGGTACCGAGCACCAACCGGGTCGCTTCCGCCCGCGCGCCGTCGGCGGCGAACTGCACCTTGGCCAGCTCGAGGTACCAGTCGCACAGCTCGTCCCAGGCGAAGTGGTAGAGCGCCTCGCACGCCTTGCCGAACTCGTAGGCGTCGAACGCGGCGTCCGCTTCGGCGCGCACCGCGTCCAGCCGGTCCAGGATCCAGCGATCGGCGTCGGTGAGCTGTGGGCGATCGGGCAGGTCGCCTACCCGCGCGCCGTTCATCAGCGCGAACTTCGTCGCATTGAACACCTTGGTCACGAAACTGCGCGAGGCGAGCACATGCGGCTCGCCGACCGAGAGGTCGCCGCCGGGCTGCGCGCCGCGTGCGAGGGTGAAGCGCGTGGCGTCGGCGCCGAAGGCGTTGATCCAGTCCAGCGGGTCGATGCCGTTGCCGCGCGACTTGGACATCTTCTTGCCGAACTGGTCGCGGATCAGGCCGTGCAGGAACACGTCCTTGAACGGCACCTGCCGCGCGCCGCCCTTGCCCGTGGTCAGCACGGCGTCCTCGGCGACGTAGGTGCCGAACATCATCATCCGCGCCACCCAGAAGAACAGGATGTCGTAGCCGGTGACGAGCACGCTTGTGGGATAGAACTTCTCGAGTTCGGCGGTGGCGTGCGGCCAGCCCATCGTGGAGAACGGCCACAGGCCGGAGGAGAACCAGGTGTCGAGGACGTCCGGGTCCTGCACCCAGCCCTCGGGCGCCTGCTCGTCGGGCCCGACGCACACCACTTCGCCCTCGGGGCCGTACCAGATCGGGATGCGGTGGCCCCACCACAGCTGACGCGAGATGCACCAGTCGTGCATGTCGTCGACCCAGCCGAACCAGCGCGGCTCCTGGCTCTTGGGGTGGATCACGGTGTCGCCGCTGCGCACGGCGTCGCCTGCGGCCTTGGCCAGCGACTCGACCTTCACCCACCACTGCATGGACAGGCGCGGCTCGATCGGCTCGCCGGTGCGCTCGGAGTGCCCCACGGAGTGCAGGTACGGCCGCTTCTCGGCGACCACGCGGCCTTCTCGCGTGAGCCGCTCGCGCACCTTGACGCGGGCCTCGAAGCGGTCCATGCCGTCGAATTCGGTTCCGGTGCCGGTGATCCGGCCGCGCTCGTCCATGATCGTCGGCATCGGCAGCGCGTGCCGCAGACCCATCTCGAAGTCGTTGGGGTCGTGCGCCGGTGTGATCTTCACCGCGCCGGAGCCGAATTCGGGATCGACGTAGTCGTCGGCGATGATCGGGATCTGCCGTCCGGTGATCGGATGCTCCAGGGTCGTGCCGATCAGCGCCCGGTAGCGCGGGTCCTCCGGATGCACGGCCACCGCCGTGTCGCCGAGCATGGTCTCCACCCGGGTGGTGGCGACGACGACGTGCGGTTCGTCGTCGCGGAGCGAGCCGTAGCGCAGCGAGACCAGCTCGCCTTCCACGTCCTCGTACTTGACCTCGATGTCGGAGATCGCGGTGCGCAATTCGGGCGACCAGTTCACCAGCCGCTCGGCGCGGTAGATCAGGCCCGCGTCGTAGAGCCGCTTGAACATCGTCTGCACGGCGCGCGACAGGCCTTCGTCCATCGTGAAGCGGTCCCGGCTCCAGTCGACGCCGTCACCGAGCGCGCGCATCTGCCACTGGATGGCGCCGCCGGATTCCCGCTTCCAATCCCAGACCTTCTGCACGAACAGTTCGCGGCCGAAGTCTTCCTTCGTCTTGCCGTCCACCGCGAGCTGCTTCTCCACCACGGTCTGGGTGGCGATGCCCGCGTGGTCCATGCCGGGCAGCCAGAGCACCTCGTACCCCTGCATCCGCTTGCGGCGCGACAGCGTGTCCATCAAGGTGTGGTCGAGCGCGTGGCCCATGTGCAGCGTGCCGGTGACGTTCGGCGGCGGCAGCACGATCGAGTAGGGCGGCTTGCCGCTGCCGGTGTCGGCGGTGAAATAGCCAGCGGCTACCCAGCGCTCGTACATCTCGGCCTCCACCTCGCTGGGAGTCCAGCTCTTGGGGAGGGCATCGGCACGATTACGCGTGTTGTCAGGGGCTGCGCTGGTCACCCCGCGATTCTAGAGCGCGTCGCCGCGCCGACTTCGGGTCGGTCGACCCGGCTCGCCGCTACCCGCGGATCCGCCGGGCGGCAGCGCTGTGGAAATCGGGCGGGATATCGGCCCGCGGGCGCTCCGGACGAATCGCGCGGAGCGGTATTTCGCGACGGAGACAAAGAAAGGCGGAGTCTTCGGTGGATGAGGGACACCGAACACTCCGCCTATGCCAGTAGCTTACCGGCGATCCGAGGCCGGACTCGGAATCCATAAGCAATTCTCAGCTTCCGGCATTTTCTACCCCGGATATTCCCCTTATCGGGCCGGCACGGTGACGTCGGCCGACACCAAGTCGCCGTTGATCGCGATCGCGGCGGTCGAGCCCGCGCCCGCCGCGGAGATCACCTGCGCAGCCGGATCGCTCACATTACCGGCGGCCCATACGCCCGCCACGCTGGTGCGCCCGGTGGCGTCCGTCACCACCCAGCCGCTGTCGTCGAACGCACACCCGAGCGCCACCAGCACGTCGTCGTTGGCGCGGAAGGTCGGCGCGACGAACATCGCCGTCCTCGGCACCGCTCGCCCGTCGGCCAGCTCCACACCGCGCAGCCGGTCCTGCACCACGAACCGGGCGACCTCGCCGTCGAGCACCCGCACGCCGCGCGCGTCCAAGCGAGCGCGGTCGTCGTCTGACAGTGGCATCGTGTTCGGGAAGAAAATGACGTCGTCCGACCACTGCGGCAGCAGCAGGGCCAAGTGCACCGCCCGCGCCGATGCGCCGGGTTCCCGCCCGCCGAGCACGCCGAGCGGCTGGTCACGCACCTCGTAGCCGTGGCAATAAGGGCAGTGCAGCACGTCGCGCCCCCATCGTTCGCGCACTCCGGGCAGCCGCGGCAGTTCGTCGCGCAGCCCGGTCGCGACCAGCAGGCGGCGCGCCCGCAGCGTCGCACCGCCCCGCGGCCGCAGCACGAACTCCGACTCACCCACCCGTTCCGCGCCGACGACGACATCGGAGATCACCTTTGCGCCGTAGCCCGCCGCCTCCTCGGCTCCGGCCGCCAGCAACTGCGCGGGTGGCATCCCGTCCCGGGACAGGAACCCGTGCATGTGCTCGGCGGGCGCGTTGCGCGGCGCGCCGCCTCCGACCACCGCGACCCGCCGCCGCGCCCGGGCCAGGACCAACGCCGCGGACAACCCCGCCGCACCGCCACCCACGATCACCACGTCATATGTCTCGCTCATCCGCGATCACCTCCACCGACACAGTGCCGTGGCTCGGCGCATATCAGCAACTATTGTTGCCAAATCCGGGACGACGCGGTGCACTGGTGACATGTCCACACCACCAGGCGTCGCCCAAGCCCTCGCCGACATCGGTCCGCGACTCAAAGCGCTGCGGACTCGACGCAACGTCACGCTCACCGCGCTGGCGGAAAGCACCGGGATCTCCAAGAGCACGCTGTCGCGGCTCGAGTCCGGCCAGCGAAAAGCCAGCCTGGAACTGCTGCTGCCGATCGCGATGGCCCACCAGGTGCCGTTGGACGAACTGGTGGCCGCACCGCGGATCGCCGACCCTCGGGTCCACACGACGGCACGGAAGATGAACGGGCTCAGCATTCTTCCGCTGACCCGGCAGCCGGGGCCGTTGCAAGCGTTCAAGATCATCATCCCGCCCGAGCGTGGCGAGCCCGACCCGAAGGTGCACGAGGGTTTCGAGTGGCTCTACGTCCTGTCCGGACGACTCCGGCTGGTGCTGGGCGAACACGATCTGGTGCTCGGCCCCGGCGAGGCCGCGGAATTCGACACCCGCCAACCGCATTGGTTCGGTAGCGCGGGCCGGGGACCGGTGGAAATTCTCAGCCTTTTCGGGTCCCAGGGTGAACGAATGCATCTTCGCGCGCGGTCGGCGGGCCGGAAACCCACATGAACCGATAGTGTCCGAAATGTCCAGTATTGCCGAAAGGGCGAAACCTCGGGACTCTGGGAAGGGTGAACACCCCACGCGCATCTCACTCGGCGAATCACCAAGAAAAACGGGGGTTTTCCCGGATGCCGAACCCGTCTCGGCTGCGGACGCTGGGAGAGGTGAACCCCCCGCTGGAAGCCGTGCCCGGGCACGCCCCCGAACCGCGACCGCCGATCCTGGTCCCGGATGCGCTGCACGATCTACGCGGTCGCGCGGTCGCGGAGATTCGATACCCCGCCGCGGCGGCGCTGATCGTCGCGGGCGTCCCCGGCGCGGGTAAGAGCACCGCCTTGCGCAAATTCTTCGGCGCCGACGCGGCGGCCACCGCACCGTCGCACAGTCCCGCCGGGGTGCTGGTGCTCGACTCGATGCAGGCGCGCAATCGCTGGCGGCCCAGACTCTGGTGGCTGCCCTACCTGCTGTGGCGTCCGGTGGTGCACGTGGCGCACTTCGTCGCTGTTCGCGCCGCGCTGCGTGAGGTCGACGGCCCGGTCGTCATCCACGACTGCGCCACCTTCCGGTGGGCGCGCGTTCTGATCGCGCGCTGGGCGGCGGGACGTGAATTGCACCTGCTCCTGCTCGATGTGCCCGCGCCGGTGGCCAGGGCGGGCCAGCACAGCCGCGGACGACGGATCAATCACGTGGCCTTCCGGCTGCACGTGCGCGGCTGGCGGCGATTGATGAGCGTGGTGGCGACGGAACCCGCGGCCCGCGGTTCCCGGTCGGTCGTCATCGTCGACCGCGCGGCCGTCGACCGCCTTGGGTGCGTGACCTTCGCCTGACCGGCGAAACCGCCGCCTCGGTGCGCCTCAGGGCACCAGGACGGTCAGTGCCGCCGGGACGGCCCTGATGGTGAGCGGCAGGGTGCCCGCCGGTTCGCCGTCGGCCGTGGCGGGCGCGCCCGCGGCGGTCAACGTGACGGCCGCGGCGCGGAACTGCTTGACCTCCGGGTGATTCTGGCGTTTCCCCGCCGACAGCGCGGGCAGCAAGCGCAGCATCTCCCGCCGCGACAGCGCGCCGACCACCGTCAAGTCGAGCAGTCCGTCGTCCATGATCGCGTCCGGGCAGATCAACATGCCGCCGCCGTAGGTGCGGGTGTTGCCGACCGCGACCATGACCGCCTCGGTCTCCAGCAGCGAGCCCATGCCGGGGTTGGTGAGCCCGTCGGTCACCGCGTCCACCAACTCGACGCGGTAGGGAACGGTGAAGCGCCCGGAGATCTCGGCCAGCGCGGCGACGGTATAGCGCAGCCTGCCTTTCGGCCAGCGCATCTCATTGGCGCGCAGCGTGACTCGCGCGTCGAATCCGGTGCCGGTCACCGTGGCGAACCACATCGGCGCGCCGGGCGACTCGATCCGGCCGAGATCGATCGTCCTGGTCCGCCCGCGCAGCACGAGCGCGGCGGCGGCGAGCGGGTCGTCGGTCGGCACACCGAGTTCCCTGGCCAGGTCGTTGCCGGTGCCCGCAGGAACCATGCCGAGCGGGACGCCGGTCTCCGCGACGGCCTGAAGGGTCAGGTTGATCAAGCCGTCGCCGCCGACGCAGACCACGGCATCGGGCGGCGCGTCGCCCGCGATGACATCTCGCACCTGCCGAACCGTTTCGGCGGCCGAGGGCGCGCACACCTCGGCGACCTCGGCGCCGCCCGCGCGGAGACGGGCGATCGCGGCGCTCGCCGCCGCGCCGCTCTTACCGTGCCCGGACCGCGGGTTGGTCACCACGGTGACCTTGCGTACCGGCGAATATTCGGTCACGGCACCAGCTTTCCCGGATTGAGGATGCCGGCCGGATCGAGTTCGGCCTTCACCGCGCGCAGGACGCGCACGCCGAGGTCACCCACTTCGTCCGGCAACCAGGGGCGGTGGTCGGTGCCCACCGCGTGGTGGTGGGTGATGGTGCCGCCCGCCGCGACGATGGCGTCGCCCGCGGCGCGTTTGGCGGCCTGCCACTGCGCCAGCGGGTCGTCCAACTGCTTGGCGACGACGGTGAAGTACAGCGACGCACCGGTCGGGTAGGTGTGCGAGATGTGGCACATGACCAGCGGGGGCGTCCCCTGCGCACTGAGCGAATCGGTCAGCGCCCCGGTCACCTTCTCCTTCAGCGCGCTCAGATTCGACCAAGTGGTGGCGGTTTCCAGCGTTTCACAGAGCACCCCGACATCCAGGAGCGCGTCGCGCAGGTACGGCGCGGCGAAACGACCGTGCTCCCATTCCCTGGCCGCTGCCTCGCCCAGGGCCGAGCCGCCCGCCGCGGCCAGCAGTGCACCCGCCTCGGCGCTGCGCGCGGCGACGTGCGCGGCACTGCCCTCGTAGGTGGTGACGGCCAGACATCCGGCCACCGGGTTGCCGCCGATATCGCCGGAGCGGGCGAGGTTGATCCCGGTCTCCGCCTCGTCGGACAGCCGGAGCACGGTCGGCGCCGCACCCTCCTGCACCACCGCGCGCAACGCTGCGGCGCCGGTCGCGAAATCGGGAAACGACCACGCCTGATAGGCGACGGTTTCCGGGACCGGGTGCACGCGCAAGGTGACCGCGGTGATCACGCCGAGCGTGCCCTCCGATCCGACGAACAGCTCACGCAGATCCGGGCCCGCCGCCGAGGCGGGGGCGCGCCCGAGGACGAGCGTGCCACTGGGCGTGGCGATCTCGAGCCGCTGCACCATGTCGTCGAAACGGCCGTAGCCCGCCGAAGCCTGGCCAGAGGATCGCGTCGCCGCGAAGCCGCCGATGGTGGCGAACTCGAAGCTCTGCGGGAAGTGGCCGAGGGAGAAGCCGTGCCCGCCGAGCAGTTCCTCCGCGCGCGGGCCGGTGAGTCCCGCGCCCAGTGTGGCGGTGCCGCTGATCGGATCGATCGCGGTGATCGTGTCCAGCCTGCGCAGATCCAGGGCGATGACGGCGTCGAAGCGACCGCGCACGGGTTCGACGCCGCCGACCACGCTGGTGCCGCCGCCGAACGGCACCACCGCGACGGCGTTCGCCGCGCAGTAGGCGAGCACGGCGAGCACCTCGTCGTGGTCGGCGGGGAAGACGACGGCGTCCGGCGCGTCCTGCGGGCCCTCGGCCCGGCGGCGCAGTAGATCGGGTGTGCTCTTCCCCCCTGCGTGCCGCAACCGATCGCGGTGGTCGGCCGACACGTTCCCGGAACCGACCACCTCGACCAACCCGGCCCGCCGCGCGGGCGTCAACGCCGATTCGCGCAGTGGCACGTCGCCCTCATCGCGGCGCGCCACCGGATCGCCGGACACCCCGAACACCTGCGTCAGCAGACCACGGATCCGCTCCGAAAGTGGCTGGTGCCCAGCCGGGATTCCCCAGGCATCCCAGACCATACTCGCCGCCGACCCGCTCACGCCGGTCTTTGCCGCGGAAGCCGAATCGCCCGCGGAGTGCTGCCGTGTCTCCACCATGCGTTACAGTTTGACATAGACTGTCAAGCAGTAACGAAGGTTCGGACCATTCCCCTGGTCGACGCCAGCCGTCGGCCGATCAACCCCCGGTGGTGACACCTTGACCGCTCCTGACGACTCCGCCGAGCGCCTCTCGGCGACCGACCTGGCGATCCTCGACGCCGCTCGCGCGTGCGTGGAGGAATTCGGCGTGCGCCGCACCACCCTCACCGAAGTGGCGCGGCGAGCGGGCGTCAGCAGGCCGACCGTCTACCGCCGCTGGCCGGACACCGGCGCGCTGGTGGCCGAGCTGCTGGTCCGCGAGCTGCGCGGGATCGTGGCGGCGACCATGCCGTCGGCGGGCAGCGCGCGCGTCAGGCTGGTCGAGGGCGTGGTCGCGGGAGCGGCGACGGTCCGGTCGAATCCCTTGTTCGGCAAGATCTTCCGTACCGACACCGATCTGATGCTCACCTACGTCTTCGGCAGGCTGGGGCGCAACCAGCGCGCTCTGATCGAGCTGTTCGCCGCGGGTATCCGCGACGGCCAGCGGGACGGCTCCATCCGCGGGGGCGACCCGGAAGGGATGGCCACGATGCTGCTGCTGATCGCCCAATCCGCGGTGCAATCGGCGGGCACCGTCGCGCCGCTGCTGGCGGGCGAGCATCTCGACGCCGAACTCCGTCGCGCGATCGACGGGTACCTGGACGACCACGCCCGGGAGACGACCGAGGACACCGACCGGAGACAAGCGCGATGAGCCGTCTTCGCACCCTTCTCGCCGTAACCGAAAGGCATTGTGATGAGCACTGATCCGGGGCACACCGGGGACTCCGCGTTGAACGCCGCCCGCCGTGCGGCGGATCTGTCGCGGCTCGGCGACGGCGCCGAGGTCGACGTGCTGGTGATCGGCGGTGGCGTCACCGGCGCGGGCGCGGCGCTGGACGCCGCGGCCCGCGGGCTGAGCACCGTGCTGGTGGAACGCCACGACCTGGCCTTCGGCACCAGCCGCTGGAGTTCCAAGCTGGTGCACGGCGGCCTGCGCTATCTCGCGAGCGGCCGCGTCGGCATCGCCCACGAAAGCGCCTCGGAGCGCGGCATTCTCATGCGCACCACGGCGCCACATCTGGTGCGCCCGCTGCCCCAACTGGTCCCGCTGCTGCCGAATATCGGCACGACGCAAGCCGCACTGGTGCGCGCCGGTTTCCTGGCGGGTGATCTGTTGCGGCGTGGTGCGGGCACCCCCGCGGCGCTGCTGCCCCGGTCCCGGCACGTCGCCGCCGCGGAGGCGGTACGGCTCGCACCGACCGTGCGCCGCGCGGACCTGCGCGGCGGGCTGCAGGCATGGGACGGACAGCTGGTCGACGACGCGCGCTTGGTCGTCGCACTGGCGCGCACCGCGGCGGCCAACGGCGCGCGCATTCTGACCCGCGTCGAAGCGATCGACGTGACCGGGAATTCGGCGACCCTGCGTGACACACGCACCGGCGAGACCCTGGCGGTGCGGCCGCGCGCCGTGGTGAACGCCACCGGAGTCTGGGCCGATCAGGTGGATCCGAGCATCCGGCTGCGCCCGAGCCGCGGCACCCACCTGGTGTTCTCCGCCGCGTCCTTCGGCGGCCTGTCCGCGGCGCTCACCGTACCGGTGCCCGGCAGCATCGGCCGCTTCGTCTTCGCCTTCCCCGCCGCGCACGGCCGGGTGTACCTGGGGTTGACCGACGAGGACGCGCCGGGCCCGGTTCCCGACGAGCCGAAGGCCACCGACGGCGAGATCGATTTCCTGCTCGAGACCATCAATCCCGCCCTGCGCGAGCCGCTGACCCGCGCCGATATTCGCGGCTCCTACGCCGGGTTGCGCCCACTGCTGGAGACCGCCGACGACAGCACCGCCGACATCTCGCGCAAACACGCGGTGCTGCGTTCCCCGAGCGGGATCGTCACCATCGTGGGAGGCAAACTCACCACCTACCGCAAGATGGCCGAGGACGTGATCGACGCCGCCGTCACGCACAACGGTCTCGCCGCGGCACCGTGCCGCACCCGGCGGCTACCACTGGTAGGCGCGGTCTCCGGAGCGGCGCGCGACCGCATCGACGCGCCGCCGGTGCTGATCGAACGCTACGGCGGTGAGGCGGACGCCGTGCTGGCCGCCGCGCGCCGTGATCCTGCCCTCGCCGAGCCGGTCGCGCCCGGAATCGACGTACTCGGAGCCGAATTCGCGTTCGCGGTGTCCCACGAGGGCGCGCTGGAGGCCGACGACCTGCTGGATCGGCGCACGCGCATCGGCCTGATCGCCGAAGATCGGGCCGCCGCGGCGCCCGCGGCCGTACGCGCCCTCGCCTGACGGCACGACGCGTCCGGGCGGCTCAGTCCATCGACCATGCGGACAGTTCCGCGCGCATGCACGCGCGCGGCCAGCGGTCGAGGCCGTGGGCCTGCTCGGCGGCGCGCAGCGCGACCAGCCCCGGCGTCTCCTCCCCCGCCGACAGGTACCGGAAGCCGAGCCGCTCGTAATACGGCCCGTTCCACGGCACCTCGGTGAACGTCGTCAGCGTCATCGCGGGTAGGCCCGCGACGGCGGCCCATCGGGCGGCCTGGTCGAGCAAGCGCTTGCCGATCCGGCGCCGGGCGTGATCCGGGCGCACCGAGACCTGCTCGATGTGGGCGTTCCCGTCGACCACTGCCGCGACGAGGTAGCCGATCGGCAGGTCGTCGTCGGTCCACACCCAGGCCCGCCCGGCCTGCTGGAACTGTCGCAGAGTCGCCAGCGAGGGCGGTTCGTCGTCGGCCACGGTCGTCATCCCGATTCGCGCGAACGGCTCACCCGTCGCGCGCTCGATGTCCTGGAGCACGGGGAGGTCTCGGAATGTCGCGGGTCGGATCACCGGCCCATTGTCGGTCCGCCCCCACGACATGAGCCAGCGAATTTCACTGCGCCCGCGTGGCGAGGATGCCGTTGAGCAGCACTTGCACGGCCCAGGCCGCGCGCGCCGCACCGCCGCCCGCCAGCAGAGCCTCCCGCATGGCCACGACGGTCGGATAGCGGTCGGCGGGCAGTTCGGCGAAGCGCCGCTCGATCGCGGCGAGGTACTCCTGCTCGCTGCCGCCCCCGATGCGGTGCGCACTCTGTTCGGACGCCGACGCGGTGATGTGCAGGAACAGCAGGTCCACCGCCCACGACGCGGTCAGCTCGTCCAGTCCCGCCTCGGTGAGCGCACCGAGCATCAGCTCCACCAGCCGCAGGGCGTTCGGACTGCTCGGAATCACACCGAGCGCGACGAGCGCCAGCCCTTCGTGCCTGCTCATCGCCGCCACCGTGGCATCGACCAGCTCGGTGAGCCGCTCGCGCCAGCTCGCCCCGGCGGGCTCGGGGACGGAACCGAGGACATGGTCGAGCATGGCGGCCATCAGATCGTCGCGATTGGCGACGTATACGTACAGCGAGGCGGCGCCGGTGTCCAAGTCCTGTGCGACCCGGCGCATGGTCAGCGCCGCCGCTCCATCCCGGTCCAGGATGCGCAGGCCGGTCTCGACGATCACCTCGCGGCTCAGCGGAGCTTTGGCCGGGCGGGCCCTGCGGCTGACGGCTGCTGCGCTCATGAGCCGAGCATAACGAGGGACGAACGCCGTTCGGGTGAGCGGCGCAAGTCCATGCGCGTCCGGAGCTGCCGCGAAGAGGCCGATCCGGCGGGACGGAGCAGGCCGCCGAACGCCGCTTGCTGCGGAAAACACCACAACACGCAGCTCACAGCCTTGCGAAGCTTGACGGCGACCGCTCGCGAGAACCCGCCCGACAGAGCGTGATTCGAGAATCCGATGACACGGCGAGACGTTCGCACTGTTCGCTTCGCGATGCGCGCAGACCCCGGTTCGGTTGTCGCCGACGCTCTATGCTGGCTTCGGTATGCCGGTAGTGCGCCGGGAAGGAGGGCGCGGGTGCGCAGAAAACCGTCCACCGTGGGTGTCGCACCGGGCGACGGACTCGTCGCCCGTTTCGGTGCGGTCGTCGCCTACCTCGGGGCCGAAACGACCTCCACGGACCGAATACTCGGCACCATCGAAGCCGTGGCCGAAGGCGAGCATCCCGGCGCCGCGCTGGCGCAACGCTTGGCCGCGGTGATCTTCGGCAGCACCGTCCAACCGCCGCCGTTCGGTGTGGTCGCCCCCACCGCGGACGGCGTGCTGATCCTGTTGCGCGGACCGGTCACCGCGGAGATCCAAGGCGCCGAGGGCACCCGCCGCCTCGACGGCGGGCGTGCGTTCACTTGGGTGGACGAGATCGTGCGCGAACCGGTGCGCCGCATCACGATCGGCGCGGACACCGGCGAGCCGCCGACCGCCTTGCCCCGCACCGACCTGCGCGCCGGCGTGGTCCCCGGCGACGGCTTCGTGCTGCACGCCGCGGTACGACGCACCGGAAAAGCCGCCGAACCACGCACGTCCGAGCCTTCCGCGCAGGCCGAGCCCGAGGCGACGGCGGCGGCCGGTTTCGCGGCGATGCCGGAACCGACCGGCGCGTCCGACGCCGTCGCGCAAGCATCGCCCGCTCCGCGACCGACCGGCGCGTCCGACGCCGCCGCACAGGCAACGCCGATCCCTCGGCAGACCAGCGCCGCCGACGCCCTCGCACCAGCGACACCCAGGCCGAACGAGTCGGTCCGCCCCTTCGCCAAACCGCGTCCGCCCCGGCCGGTCCCGGACCGACCGCCGGCGTGGTCCCAGGTGCAGCCCGCGCGCGAACCGGTCGCCCTGCGCAAAGCGCCCGAGAACGGCGGAACGCGAGCCATGAGCCCGGCGGCGCTGTCCGGAGACGCCGTCGGTGCGCTGGTCACCGAAGAGGGGGCGGCCTACCCGTTGGACCGCGCCTACGTCATCGGGCGCGGACCGCAGGTGGACGAGGCGGTCCGCACCGCCGCCGCCACTCCGATCGTCATCCAGCGCGATCGCCATGTCTCGCGGGTCCACGCCTATGTGTCGGTGGACGGCGGCAAGGTGTACATCCGGGACGCCGCCGCTACCTCCGGCACCTTCATCGCCGGTCCCGGCACCGACCAGTGGACCAGGATCAGCACGTCCCCGACCGAGCTCCCGCCCGGCTGGCGGGTCCGCATCAGCGAGCGGGTCCTCACCTACCGAGGCGACGAGCAGCGCACGGGCACGGCGGATATCGCGGGAGCGCGCCGCCGTTCGTAGCCGCCGAGGGCGCCTGGCAAAGTGGCCGCGGTGACGAGTTCGCCTGCCAGCACCGGCGCCTGGGTACTCGAACAGCGTCGCCGCGCCCGCACACGCACGGCATCGGGTACCCGGACCGGCGCCGACCACCGAGCCGCAGTGCGGTGGACTGCGTTCGAGCATGTCATGACCCCGGCGCTCGCGGCTGCCTCGCACCAGGGCGCCGCACAGCGTGAACGGCTCGCCGAGCCGCCGCGCTCGCGGAACCGGGCTCCGGGTCGGCCCCTCGCACGGCCGAGGCCAGGCCGCACCATGGCCGTGTACCGGACGGCTTCGCGCCCGGCTCACCGGCCTCGCGCCGGGGACGGCCGATCAACCGGTCGAGTCGAGCCCGGATCGCGCGGGGAGCACAATGGCGACATGCACCGAAACGGACCGAGCCGCGACATCGACGAGTCCGAGCTGACGGTGACCCCGCCCGAAGAGCAGGCCGCGGGCGTCACCGCCGTGGCGGTGGCGTTGAAACGCTCGATCGAGGAGATGGGCGTCATCCGCACGGCGCGCACCCTGGCCCGGGTCAATCAGGTGCACGGCTTCGACTGCCCGGGCTGCGCCTGGCCGGAGCCGAGCGGCCATCGCAGGCCCGCCGAGTTCTGCGAGAACGGCGCGAAGGCCGTCGCCGAGGAAGCCACGCTGCGCACGGTGACTCCCGAGTTCTTCGCCACCCACTCGGTGGCGGACCTGAGCGACAAATCCGGCTATTGGCTCGGGCAGCAGGGCAGGCTGACCCACCCGATGGTGCTGCGTCCCGGAGACACCCACTACCGGCCGATCGCCTGGGACGACGCCTACCGTTTGATCGCCGACACGCTACGCGGGCTGGACTCCCCGGACGAGGCGGTGTTCTACACCTCCGGCCGCACCAGCAACGAGACCGCGTTCTTGTATCAGCTGCTGGTGCGCAGCTACGGCACCAACAATCTGCCGGACTGCTCCAACATGTGCCACGAGTCCTCCGGCGCGGCGCTGTCGAGCTCGATCGGGATCGGCAAGGGCTCGGTCTCCATCGACGACTTCGCCAAGGCCGACCTGATCGTCGTCGCGGGACAGAATCCGGGCACCAACCACCCCCGGATGCTCAGCGCGCTGGCCGCGGCCAAGGCGAACGGGACCCGGATCGTCGCGGTGAACCCCCTGCCCGAGACCGGGCTGCTCGGCTTCCGCGACCCGCAGACGATCAAGGGCGTCACCACCGGCGTGCCGATCGCCGACGACTTCCTGCAGATCCGCCTCGGCGGTGACCTGGCCCTGTTCCAGGCGCTCGGCCGCCTGCTGCTGGAAGCGGAGGACCGCGCACCGGGCACGGTGGTCGACCGGGCGTTCGTCGACGCCCACTGCGCGGGCTACGCCGAATACGAAAAGCACGCGCGCACGGTCGATCTCGACACCGTACTGGAAGCGACGGGTCTCACCGCGGCCGAACTCGAGCACACCGCCGAGCTGTTCGCCCGCTCGCGCAACATCATCCTGTGCTGGGCCATGGGCCTGACCCAGCAGGCCCATGCGGTGGCCACCATCGAGGAGGCCACCAATCTGCTGCTGTTGCGCGGCATGATCGGCAAACCGGGCGCGGGTGTGTGCCCCGTGCGCGGTCACTCGAATGTGCAGGGCGACCGCACCATGGGCATCTGGGAGAAGATGCCCGACACCTTCCTCGACGCCCTCGACCGCGAATTCGGCATCAGCAGCCCGCGCGAGCACGGCCTCGACACCGTCGCCGCCATCCGCGCCATGCGCGACGGACAGGCGAAAGTCTTCATCGGCATGGGCGGCAACTTCGTCTCCGCCACCCCCGACACCGCCGTGACCGAAGCCGCGCTGCGCGACTGCGCGCTCACCGTGCAGGTCTCCACCAAACTCAACCGCAGCCACGTCGTGCACGGCCGTACCGCGCTCATCCTGCCGACGCTCGGGCGCACCGACCTCGACCTGGCCCCGGACGGCGCCAAGAATCAAGTCTCGGTGGAGGACTCGATGTCGATGGTGCACCTGTCCACCGGACGGTTGCGGCCGGTCAGCGACCAGCTGCGCAGTGAAGTCGCCATCGTCTGCGAACTCGCCCGGGCAGTCCTTGGCCCCGACCACCCGGTGCCGTGGGCCCGCTTCGCCCGTGACTACGACAGCATCCGCGACGCCATCGCCCGCGTCGTGCCCGGCTGCGCCGACTACAACGCGAAAGTTCGCGGCCGGGGCGGCTTCCAGCTACCGCATCCGCCGCGCGACGCCCGCGAATTCCGCACCGCTACCGGCAAGGCCAACTTCGCGGTCAACGAGCTGACCTGGCTGCCGGTCCCCGCGGGCAGACTGATCCTGCAAACCCTGCGCAGTCACGACCAGTACAACACCACCATCTACGGCCTGGACGACCGCTACCGCGGCATCCACAACGGCCGCAAAGTGGTGCTGGTCCACCCCGAGGACATCACCGCGTTCGGTTTCCGCGACGGCGATCTGGTCGACATCGTCTCCGAGTGGACCGACGGCACCGAACGCCGCGTCGAAGGCTTCCGCCTGGTCTCCTACCCCACACCGCGCGGCAACGCCGCCGCCTACTACCCCGAGACCAATCCCCTGGTGCCACTGGACCACGTCGCGAAACGATCGAACACGCCAGTCTCCAAAGCGGTCACCATTCGGTTCGAGGCGAGCAAGGCATGACCAGCCGGGTCCGGCCGCAGGACAGTGCTCGCGCCGAAGGGAACACGGCATGAGCCGCGTCACCGCTCGCCGCCGGATGCGCCGGATCTCGCCCAGCGGGCAGATCCAGCGCCCGGACACCTTGGCCGTCGAAGAACCGCTCGAGATCCGCATCGACGGGCAGTCGCTGACGGTCACCATGCGCACCCCCGGCAACGACATCGACCTGGTGCACGGATTCCTGCTGAGCGAAGACGTCATCGGTTCCGCCGAGGACATCGTGGCGGCCCGCTACTGCGCGGGCACCGACGACCAGGGCCGCAACACGTATAACGTCCTCGACGTCACCCTGCGCACCCCCGTGCCGGTGTCGACCCGCTCGTTCCTCACCACCGGAGCCTGCGGACTGTGCGGAAAGACCGCCCTGGACGAGGTCCGCAAGCGCACCCGATTCCCCCTGCCCGCCGCAGGCCCGGTGGTGGACACCCGGGTACTGGCCGCGATGCCCGGCATGCTGCGTGACCGCCAATCGGTGTTCGAAGCCACCGGCGGCTTGCATGCGGCGGGCCTGTTCACCACCGACGGGCAAGCGCTGGCGGTGCGCGAGGACATCGGCAGGCACAACGCGGTGGACAAGGTGATCGGCTGGGCACTGCGCGAATCCAGGGTGCCCGCCCATGATCTGGTGCTGATCGTGAGCGGGCGCGCGTCGTTCGAACTGGTGCAGAAAGCCGTCATGGGCGGAATCCCGATGCTCGGCGCGGTCTCGGCGCCGAGTTCGCTGGCCGTCGATCTCGCCGCCGACGCCGGACTGAGTCTGATCGGCTTCCTCCGCGGCGACACGATGAACGTCTACACCGTCCCCGAGCGGCTGCGCACCGATCCGGGCGCCGACTCGTTGTTGGCCTGACTCACTATTGCCCGCGCCGGACGCCCGTTCTACCGTGACTGCACGGAGCCGGAACGGATTCGGCGAGAACGGAGCGGCCGATGCGGATATCGGTGGAGGGGAACTCCGAGGGCCTGCGGGTGCGGATGCGGTTCGAGCAGTACCGCCGCCTGCTGCTGACGCGGATCGTGCTGGCCGTCTTGGCGGTACAAGGAGCGATCGTCGGCCTTTGGGCCACGTTCGCGCCGCATTCCTGGTACACCAGTTTTCCGGGGTTCGGCGCCACGTGGGTGGCGGCGGACGGCCCTTACAACCACCATCTGGCGGCCGACGTGGGTGCCTTCTTCCTGGCGCTGACAGCGGTGACGATCGCGGCGCTCGTGGTCAACCGAACCACGGCGGCCCGGATCGCGGGCGTCGGCTGGCTCACCTTCGGTGTCCCCCATTCCCTTTACCACCTCTTCCACAAGCCCGCGGACATGGGCGCGGCGAGCTTCACGGCCAGCCTGATCGCGGCGTTGCTGCTCGTGATCGGCGGAGCGGCCTGCCTCTTCCTGCCGCCGCGAGGCGAGTTGCCCCTCTCGGACCCGCAACCGGTGACGCTGCGTTTCCCGCGCCGCCGTCCGCTGATCGGCGAACCCGGCAGCAGAGTCCGGGACGCCCGTGGGAGATCACCACGGGCGTGATCCGGTGGATCCGCGGATGACGCCGCGACTTGGCGAATTCCCCGACCGTCAGTCCTTCAGCGCTTCGAGCAGTGCCGCGCGCTGACGCGCACCGAGCCCGCCGATCCGGCGATCCTCCGGGATCTCCGCCTGGTCCATCAACTTCGCGGCCTTCACCGGCCCGACACCGGGCAGGGCCTTGATCACCGCGGCCACCTTGGTCTTCTTCACCAGCTCGTCGGAGTCTGCCTTCTTCAGCAGATCCGCGACCGAAACCTTGCCCGCCTTCACCTTGCCGATCAGTTCGGAGCGTGCCTTGCGGACCGCAGCCGCCTTGGCCAAGGCCTCGGTGCGCTGCTCTGCGGTCATGGTAGGCAGTGCCATGTCTCCTCCGCTTCCACTCGTCACTCGAACATCTGGTTGACCGGACCGAGTAAACAGCACGGCACCGGGAGCGCAAGCTCGACACACCGGGCACGAACTGCGGAAATGACGATGAATTTCCCCGGTTCGCGCCGTCGGAATCAGTGGACGGCCGACGGGCTACAGACGAATAGGACGAAAGGAACACCACGTCACGGAGCTGTCCCTCGCACGGATCGTCGCGTCGGACGACACGTACCGAGAACCCCGAGCAGAAGCGGTGCGCCGGGACGGCGACTACTCCGAAGCGGCCGTCGCCGCACGGTAACGCGGGATGAGCCGTTACCGACAGAGTCAGCAAATACCGAACGCGGGTCTGGTTCAACGGCGAACCAAGGGGGATCAACGGCGATCCCCCGGGCCCGCTCGGGTCACACCGAGCGGAGCCTTCACCCCGGACAACAGAAAATATCGCGGTTCGCACGGCCCGTGACAGCATGACGGCATGGAGCCGAGCACTCCGCCGGGGACGACTGCGTCCGCGATTCTGTGGCTATGGCCTGGGCAGGCGATCTATCGCGGACCGTCCCTGCGTCCGGACGCGCATTCCACCGCCGTGAACTGTCTGGCCGTTGGGTTGGACGCGCCGTTCACACTCGCGACCGATGCCGTCACGCACACCGTGCGCAGCGCGCTGATCCCGCCGCGCCGGGTGCACCGCGTCGTCGCGGGCGGCGACCAGATGATGTTCTGTTATCTGGATCCGGGGTCGCGGGGCGCCCGAGCCTGCCGGGATCGGATGATCCGGTGGCACGCTGAATTCGGACTCGGCCATCGGGCGGAAGCCGCGCTCGCCACGGCTGCGAGCGGCACGTGCCCCGATCCGCGCTCGCTGGCCGAACTCATCGGCGCCGGGCCGGTCCCCACGCCGGACGACCGGGTAGCCGAGGCGATGGCGACCCTCCTCGCCCATCCCGCGCGGGAGTTCACCGCCGCCCGGTTCGCCGCGGCCGCGCACCTGTCGGAGTCGCGCTTCCTGCATCTGTTCGCCGCCCAGGCGGGCACCTCGTTCCGGCGGTACCGGCTGTGGGCCAGGATGCTCGGCGTCGGCCGCGCGCTCGCCGAGGGCGCGAACCTCACCGCCGCGTCGGCCGACGCGGGCTTCGCCAGCCCCTCACACTTCAGCGACGCTTTCCGCACCCTGTTCGGCTTGTCGGCCACCACACTGCTCGCCACCGGAGTACGGATCGTCGTGCTGGACGAAGCGGAAGGGATCGAATCGGGCGTCCGAACGCGCTAGGCTACAAATTAGAACACGTTTCATTTCGGAGGAGACTCGATGGCCAAACAGATTCGCGACGTGGTGGAGCAATACGTCAAGCTGGTCGGCTCGGGGCCGACCGAGGACATCGTCGCCCTGTACGCGCCCGACGCGATCGTGGAGGACCCCGTCGGCACTCCACCCAAGCGCGGCCACGAGGCCATCCGCGAGTTCTACGAGGTGATCGCCGCACTGGATCGGGAGACCGAGCTGCGGCCGGAGGACGTGAGAATCGCGGGCACTCAGGCCGCGTTCCCATTCACCATCGTCACCAAGGTCGGCGGACAGCGCTTCGTCCTGTCACCGATCGATGTGATGGAGTTCGACGAAGAAGGCCGGATCACCGGGATGCGCGCCTACTGGAGCCAGGAGGACATGCGGGTCGAGCCCGAGTAGCGCGCGCGGCGGCCGGGTGCGCCAGGTCACATCGCGGCCCCATCACATTCCGGCACGGTCTCTCGTCCGAGAAGTAGGAACCACATCCGCTGATCGAAGGAGATCGACATGAGCGCCACCCGTATCGCCGCCGTCACCCCGCAACACGCGGGACCGACGACCAAGTTGCTCTACCGGCTGGCCAAGCGCCGCTTCCGCGAAGTGCCGGAGCCCTTCGCCGTCACCGCCAACCATCCGAAATTGCTGAGGGCCAGCGCGGTCCACGAGACCATGGTCGGCAAGGCCAGCACCGCCCTGCCCGCCGTCATCCGCGAGATCGCGGTGTATCGCACGGCGTGGACGATCGGCTGTTCGTGGTGCGTCGACTTCGGAGCCATGCTCATGCGCCTGGGCGAGCTGGACGTCGCGCGGCTGGAACACATCGCCGACTACGCGACCTCGCCGCTGTACTCCGACGACGAGCGCGCCGCCATCGCCTACGCCGACGCGATGACCGCAACGCCGACCACGGTCACCGACGAACAGGTCGCCGACCTGGAGCGGCGCTTCGGCCGAGCGGGTGTGGTGGAGCTCAGCTATCAGATCGCGCTGGAAAACTCACGCGCCCGGTTCAATTCGGCGCTCGGGATCACGGCGCAGGGTTTCAGCACCGATTCGTGCCGGGTGCCCTGGTCGTGAAAAGGGCCGCGGCGCTGCGGGAATGGTGCGATCCGACCTGGTACTTCGGCGCCGCGTTCACCCGGGGCTGTCGTTACGGCCCGGAATGCACTAAGAATAAGAGGTGTTGACGTCGCCTGGCCGTGCCGCGGCCGGCGGGCTACCTTCGCGAGTTTCGGTGCGGGGTAACGGCGTCTTCGGTTTCTCGAGTTCCCCTCCGCCCGACCGTTTGGAGCCGCATGCTCGACGAACAGACCCCGGACGACGACGTCGCACGGCTGGCGAGACGAGTCGAGAAGGCCCGCGGCCGTCTCGCCTACCAGTTCGACCCGGCTCTGACCGGCGCGCTGTCGGAGGAGGAACTGCTCGCTGAACGCGAACTGGCCGAACGGATCCGGACCCAGGACCGCGAACAGCGCTGGAAGCACGCCGAGGCGGGCGCCGCGGCCTCCGACCGGGCGCGGCACACCGCGGAGGCCATCGAGAAGGCCGAGATCAGGGACCTGCTGTTGGCGCGCAAGGCGATTGCCGCGCAGCGGCGCGCGTCCAGCCCGCACGCCAGGTTGGCGTCGCTGTACCGGCACCGCTCCTGGTCGCTCGGCGCGCTGGCCGGCGTGGTCGCCGCCGGAATGCTGTGGTCGGCGGTCAACGTTCAGCACAACATCGCCCCAGGTGGCCCGGACGACCCACTGTACTGGTTCAGCTACCTGCTCGAGGCGATGATCAGCGTGTCGCTGATCATCATCATGATCGGCACGAACAAGGTCACCGAATGGGGCGTGCTGGACAACCGGAGCCAAGTGGCGGCGGCGGAAATGGCCCTGCTCGCGCTCACCGTCGGACTGAACACCTACCCATACGTGAGCGCCGGGCGATGGTTCGACGCCGCCGTGCACGGTGTCGCCCCGGTGATGATCGGCGTCGCCCTGCTCATCCACGATGCCGCGAGCGCGCGATACGGACGCGCGATCGGCTATGCCACCGAGCAGGTGCGGAGCTTGCCCGACCCGACCGGGCGCGACCCCTTGCCGGAACGCTCCGCGGCGGACAGCCTGTCCAGCGCGGACGCCGACTTCCCAGTGGATCTGCACACCCCCGTGGTGCAGGGCGCACACAGCTAGACCTATCAGCCTGCGGTGCGGGGCAAGTCGTCGAAGAATGCCCGCTCTACTTCCGCGCCGGCGCGCGAGCCGTCGGGCCCTGTGCTCGCGCCCCGGTGATCAGTACGGATACCGGCGTTCGACCGCTTCCTTGGCCTCTTTCAGGCCGCACCCGGTGAGTTCGCGATACCGCTTGATCGCGTGAATCTTCTTGCCCTGCGCCAGAAGCGCATCGATCTCGGCCATGCCGTCGCCGCGCGGGACCGCCGGCACGGCACGCGGCGGCACGGCCGCTGCCTGCGCCTCGATGCCCAGATGGGTCATGATCAGGTCGAGCTTGGCGTGCAGGGCGTCGACCTTGCGCTCCAAGCGCCGGTTGGCGAACATGCCCCGATGGTATCGACCCCGGCCGCGTCAGGCCGCGTCGAGCACGGCGTCGGCGAGACTCGACATCGTCTCGAAGCGCGCCAGATCTCCCGCCAGCTCCAGCAGCCGGTCCACACACCGGGGTCCGGTCACCAGGCGCATCCTACGGCCGGTCTGGGCCAGCATGGACCGCGCGTCGACCAGGACGTGCAACCCGGCGACGCCGAAAAACGTGATCTTCGACAGATCTACGACCACCAAAGGCGCCGCCGTGCCCAGCGAGCCGATCAGCCTGCGTCGAAACACTTCGACGGTGTAATGATCGACTTCGCCCGCGAGCGCGCACAGCGTGACCGAGTCGCTCGGCACTGTGACCGAAATCTTGAGCCGCTCGGCGGGGTGATCGGCATTGCGAGCGGCGGTGAGAACGTACGTGGGGTTGGCCAAGCCTGTCGACATGAGGACCTCGGTCCAGTCGCCCGCGAGCAATCTCGGAAACGGGCTTGCTCGCGGGTTCAATGATGCGCCCCGGAGAAAAACGCCGGAACTAGGCTGTCTGCTCAACCCTCACCGAGGAGTACCCCCTGCGACGGGTCGCCACACCCGAATTACGCCGACTTCTCCCGGCGCTCCGGCCGCTGCGCCTTGCGCGGCACGATGGTGGGCAGAACGTTGTCGTTGACCGTATCCGCGTTGACGACGACCTTGGCGACGTCGTCGCGGCTGGGGATGTCGTACATCGCGGGCTGCAGGACTTCCTCCATGATCGCCCGCAGGCCACGCGCGCCGGTGCCGCGCAGAATCGCCTGGTCGGCGACCGCCTCCAGCGCGTCGTCGGTGAACTCGAGGTCGACCCCGTCCATCTCGAACAGCCGGACGTACTGCTTGACCAGCGCGTTCTTCGGTTCGGAGAGGATCTTGACCAGCGATTCCTTGTCCAGGTTCGTCACCGACGCGACCACGGGCAGGCGGCCGATGAACTCCGGGATCAGGCCGAACTTGATCAAGTCCTCTGGCATGACCTCCGCGAAGTGATCGGTGGTGTCGATCTCGGCCTTCGACCGCACCTCGGCGCCGAAACCGATGCCGCGGTGGCCGGTGCGGTCGGAGATGATCTTCTCCAGACCGGCGAAGGCGCCCGCCACGATGAACAGCACGTTGGTGGTGTCGATCTGGATGAACTCCTGGTGCGGGTGCTTGCGCCCGCCCTGCGGCGGCACGCTCGCCTGAGTGCCCTCCAGGATCTTCAGCAGGGCCTGCTGCACGCCCTCGCCGGACACGTCACGGGTGATCGACGGGTTCTCGCTCTTGCGGGCGATCTTGTCGACCTCGTCGATGTAGATGATGCCGGTCTCGGCGCGCTTGACGTCGTAGTCGGCCGCCTGGATCAGCTTCAGCAGGATGTTCTCGACGTCCTCGCCGACGTACCCGGCCTCGGTCAGCGCGGTGGCGTCGGCAATGGCGAACGGGACGTTCAGCATCTTCGCCAGGGTCTGGGCGAGGTAGGTCTTGCCGCAACCGGTGGGACCGAGCATCAGGATGTTGGACTTGGCCAGCTCGACGGTCTCGCCGCGGCTGTCCCGCCCCTTGTCACCGGCCTGGATGCGCTTGTAGTGGTTGTAGACGGCCACCGCGAGAGTGCGCTTGGCGGTGTCCTGGCCGATCACGTAGTTTTCCAGGAAATCCCGGATCTCGGCGGGCTTGGGCAGCTCATCGAGCTTGACCTCGCTGGACTCGGCGAGTTCCTCCTCGATGATCTCGTTGCAGAGATCGATGCACTCGTCGCAGATGTACACCCCTGGTCCCGCAATGAGCTTCTTGACCTGCTTCTGGCTCTTTCCGCAGAACGAGCACTTCAGCAGATCGCCGCCATCTCCGATGCGCGCCATCTCGTGGGTCCCTACTTCCTTGTCCGCGTGCAACCGTCCGTCCAGGTTGCCAGCTGTCCACCACTTTCGCAGCCGCAAACGCATCGGCTGATTTCGTGGCCGGTGGGGCAGTGCCGTCAACCGGGAGCAAAGGTCCCTAGGTTGACCGTACCCGGTGTTCGGGATGGAGGTCGACAACTCGCGCATGTTTCTCGCGCGGGTTGTGCGAGTCGTCACGAGCCATACCTCCGCACCGCCCGCCGCGCGGCGCCGTCGGTTCGAACAAATTCTCGAACCGCGGCGGCGCGAGGGCGGCCCGGCCGGGCGGTATGCCCCATTGCGTACTTCCCGGCCGGAATTCCCTGTCACAAAGCAATTTAGAGCGAACAGCCCCGGGATCGGCAATTCGCCCCCGCCGTCCCGGCCCCGGCCGGAAACGACGATTCGCGCCTTATTTCTGCGCGCTCAGCTTCCGGTAGTCGAACACCGTGTCGATGATCCCGTACTCCTTGGCCTCCTCGGCCGTCAGGATCTTGTCGCGGTCGGTGTCCTTGCGGATGGTGTCGGCGTCCTTGCCGGTGTGCCGCGCGAGCGTGCTCTCCATCAGGCGACGCATGCGCTCGATCTCGGCGGCCTGGATCTCCAGATCCGACACCTGGCCCTGGATGCCGCCCTCCAGCGAGGGCTGGTGGATCAGCACGCGCGCGTTGGGCAAGCAGGCGCGCTTGCCCGGCGTGCCCGCGGCCAGCAGCACGGCGGCGGCCGAGGCGGCCTGGCCCAGGCAGACGGTGGCGACGTCGGCGCGCACGTACTGCATGGTGTCGTAGATGGCCATCAGCGAGGTGAACGAGCCACCCGGCGAGTTGATGTACATGGTGATGTCGCGGTCGGGGTCCAGCGACTCCAGCACCAGCAGCTGCGCCATGATGTCGTTCGCCGAGGCGTCGTCCACCTGCACGCCGAGGAAGATGATGCGCTCTTCGAACAGCTTGTTGTACGGGTTGGACTCCTTTACGCCGAAGCTCGAGTGCTCGATGAACGACGGCAGGATGTAGCGCGCCTGCGGGCTCTGCGGTGCCATGCCGGACAGGCCGGCGCGCGGGTCGATCGAATTGGCCATCTTCGTCTCCAAAGTCGGTGCGGCGGCCGGACGTTCGAGGTGTCCGGGGGCCTGTGGGTGATCCGGTGCGTTACTTCTTGGCGCCGTTGGCCTGATTCGCGTGGCTGATCACGTGGTCGATGAAGCCGTATTCCAGGGCTTCGGCCGCGGTGAACCAGCGGTCGCGGTCGGCATCGGCGGTGACCTGCTCGACCGACTTGCCGGTGTGCTGCGCCTGCAGTTCGTTCAGCTCACGCTTCGTGTGCGCGAACTGCTCGGCCATGATCGCGATGTCGGCCGCCGAGCCGCCGATCCCCGCCGAGGGCTGGTGCATCATGATCCGCGCGTGCGGCAGCGCGTAGCGCTTGCCCTTGGTGCCCGCGGTGAGCAGGAACTGCCCCATGGACGCGGCCAGGCCCATGCCGTAGGTGGCGATGTCGCACTCGGCGAACTGCATCGTGTCGTAGATGGCCATGCCCGCGGTCACCGAGCCGCCCGGCGAGTTGATGTAGAGCGAGATGTCCTTGGTGGGATCCTCCGCCGAGAGCAGCAGGATCTGCGCGCACAGCTTGTTCGCGATGTCGTCGTCGACCTGTGTGCCGAGGAAGATGATGCGCTCACGCAGCAGGCGCTCGTACACCGAATCACTGAGGTTGAGACCAGCAGTCGCGGTTGTCATGACCCCTGCCTGGTTGATTGTCACGGATACCTGCCTTCTCTCGCCGGCTCGTTGCGGATTGCCACATAGCCATCACTGGTTGGATATGCCGCACCCGGTCGGACATGGCCATCCAACTTGTCGTCACAAACATTAACGAAGCAGGGCGGCACCGAACTCCCGGTACCGCCCTTTCTTCGCTCACAGCGCAATCAGCGCACCTCGCGGGCGTCGATCACGCCGACATTCCATGGAATTATTCGGCGTCCGCCGGGGCCGTCTCGACGGCCGCGTCCTCGTCGGCGGAATCGGCGGGGGCGCCGAACATTTCGGTGGTGTCCACCGAGTTGCCCGCGGAGTCGGTGACGGTCACCTGGCCGACCACGCCCGCCAGCGCCTTGCCGCGCCGCACGTCGGCGAAGATCGCGCCCAGCTGGCCCGCCTGCTGCACCTGCTGGATGAACTGCTCCGGCGACAGGCCGTAGCGCTGCGACTGGAACAGGATCCGCTCGGTGAGCTCCTCCTGGCCGACCTGGGTGCCCTCCGCCTCGGCGATCGCGTCCAGCAGCAGCTGGGTCTTGACCGACTTCTCGGCGGCCTGCTTGGTGTCGGCGTCGAACTCCTCGCGGGTGCTGCCCTGCGCCTCGAGCGCCTCGGCGAACTTGGCCTCGTCGTGGTCGAAGCCGTGCACCGCGTCGTGGGTCACCGCGTCGATCTCGGCCTTCACCACGGCCTCGGGCAGCGGCACCTCGACCTGCTCGAGCAGGGTGTCCAGCACCTTGTCGCGGATCTCGCCCGCCTGCTGCACCTTCTTGACCCGCTCGACGCGGCCGCGCAGATCGTCCTTCAGCTCCTCCAGCGTGTCGAATTCGCTGGCCAGCTGCGCGAACTCGTCGTCGGCCTCGGGCAGCTCACGTTCCTTGACGGTCTGCACGGTCACGGTGATGACCGCGTCCTTGCCCGCGTGCACGCCCGCGACCAGCTTCGAGGTGAACTCCTTCGACTCGCCCGCCGACAATCCGACCAGCGCCTCGTCCAGGCCCTCGATGAGCTGACCGGAACCGACCTCGTGGGACAGGCCGGTCGTGGCGGCCTCGGCCACCTCCTGGCCGTCCACGGTCGCCGACAGGTCGATCGAGACGAAGTCGCCGTCCTGCACCGGACGCTCCACCCCGGTCAGGGTGCCGAAGCGCTGGCGCAGCGACTGCAACTGCTCCTCGATGTCCTCGTCGCCGACGGTGAACGCGTCGACGGTGACCGCGATGCTCGCGTAGTCCGGCAGCGTGATCGCCGGCCGCACGTCGACCTCGGCGGTGAAGGCCAGCTCCTGGCCGTCCTCGATCTTGGTGATCTCGATCTCGGGCTGACCGATGACCTTCACCTCGGAGGTGGTGACGGCCTCGCTGTAGCGACCGGGCAGCGCGTCGTTGACGACCTGCTCCAGGATCGCGCCACGGCCGAGACGGGCCTCGAGCAGCTTCGCTGGCGCCTTACCGGGACGGAAGCCGGGGATGCGGACCTGCTTGGCCAGTGCCTTGTACGCGCGGTCGAAATCCGGCTTCAGCTCCTCGAAGGGCACCTCGACGTTGATCCGGACCCGGGTCGGGCTCAGCTGCTCGACGGTGCTCTTCACGGACATGCTCCTTGTTCGTTGTTCGTACTGGTTGACGTTCGTCTTGCGGCGCCCCGCCCCCGGCATTCCGGGATCGGAACGGCGGGCGAGGCGGCCCTACGCCGGCTGCCGCATTCCCCCACCGGCGCCGATCCGAACCGGAGTCCCGGCCTCGGCCGAGACGACGAGGGGTGCGGCGTACGCCACGCATCCTGACCAGGTTAGTTGACCGGCCGAGCGGACCTGCATCCGGCGGTGCCCGGCGGGCGACGCGAGCGGCCGGGCTACTTCCCCACCGAGACCGCGTCGGTGACGAATACCAGCGTCTCGTACGGGGCGATGCCACGCCCGCCCGCGCCGTAGCCCAGCTCCGGCGGCACGATCAGCAAGCGGCGCGCGCCCTCCTTGACGCCGACGAGTCCCTGATCCCAGCCGGGGATGACCTGTCCCCCGCCGAGGGTGAGTTGGAACGGCTTGCCGCGCTGGAACGAGCTGTCCAGCGTCTTCTTGTCCGACCAGGTGACCAGCGCGTAATTCATGGTCAGCTGCTGGCCGGGCGCGGCGCCGGGCCCGCTGCCCTCCTTCAGATCCTTGACGATCAGCTGCTTGGGCGGGTCGCAGTTGTCGGGGAGGGTGATCTTCGGCGCGGCGCCGAAATCTCCGGTGACGCGGATGTCGTCGGCGGTGCACTCGCGGCCCTTGCTCTGGGTAGCCGGGCGCTGCGCGGAAGGCCCAGCCGCCGCGGTGGTCCGCGTCGTGGAGACGGCGGGAGCGGACTCGTCGTCCGAGCCGCAGGCCGCCAGCACGATGGTGGTCGCGGCGACGGCGCCGATACCGATGATCCTGCCGAGAATGTGCATGCCGCGGACCCTAGACCACGAACGGGCCCCGGGTGGGACGAGCTTCCCGCGACACGCTCGGACCGCCGCGCGGCCCGCTGCGGCTAGGCTGGCGGTGAATTCTCCATCCGGCGTTGTCGATTCCGATCGGCAACCTTCGCAGGACCGCGACGGCGGCCGGTCGTGGCGCCGCCGTCCCCGATGCCATGAGCGTGAGGAGAGTCGGCACATGACCCACATGGCGAGTGCGGGTGGCGATACTTCGGCGGACAACGTCGGCAGCACCGGCGGCCGGACCGTCGCACCGCGTCCCTACCGGCTGGCGGACGTGCCGGGGCCACTGGCACGCGACGAGCTGGCGGCGATCGACGCGTGGTGGCGCGCCGCGAACTATCTCGCGGTCGGCCAGATCTACCTGACGGCTAATCCGCTGCTGCGCGAACCGCTGCGCGCCGAGCACGTCAAACCCAGGCTGCTCGGGCACTTCGGCACGGTGCCCGGCCTGAATCTCGTGTGGGTGCATGCCAATCGCGCGATCCGGCAACGCGGCCTGAACGCCGTCTTCGTCGCGGGCCCCGGGCACGGCGGTCCGGGCCCGAACGCGTGCGGCTGGCTGGAGGGGACGTACTCCGAGGTCTACAGCCACATTCCGCAGGACGCCGCGGGGATGGGCGCGCTGTTCCGCCAGTTCTCCTTTCCCGGCGGGGTGCCGAGTCACTGCGCACCGGAGACGCCGGGCTCCTTCCACGAGGGCGGCGAACTCGGCTATTCGCTGCTGCACGCGTTCGGCGCCGCCCTGGACAACCCCGATCTCACCGTGTTCTGCGTGGTCGGCGACGGCGAGGCGGAAACGGGTCCGCTGGCCACGAGCTGGCATGCGAACAAGTTCCTCAATCCGGCGCGCGACGGCGCGGTGCTGCCGATCCTGGCGCTGAACGAGTACAAGATCGCCAATCCGACCATCCTGGCGCGCATCCCGGAGCCGGAGTTGCTGTCGCTGCTGCGTGGCTACGGTTACGAGCCGATCGTCGTCGCCGGCGACGATCCCGCGGCCGTCCACCAGGCGATGGCCACGGCGGTGGACACGAGCATGGAACGCATCGGGCGGATCCAGGGCGCCGCACGCGACGGCGCCGATGGGGCACGGCCCAGCTGGCCGATGATCGTGCTGCGCACACCGAAGGGCTGGACCTGTCCGCCGGTGGTGGACGGCGACCAGGTCGAGGGCACCTTCCGCGCGCACCAGGTGCCGTTGCCGGGCGCGCGCACCGACGCGGACCACCGCGCGGTGCTGGAACAGTGGCTGCGTTCCTACCGTCCGGAGGAACTGTTCGACGACGACGGCAAGCCGGTGCCGGAGCTGACCGCTCAGGTACCCGTCGGCGAACGGCGGATGAGCGCCAACCCGGTCGCCAACGGCGGTACGCTGCTGCGCGATCTGTACCTGCCGGACTGGCGCGACTTCGGCGTCGAGGTCACCGCGCCGGGCGCGACCCGGCACGAGGCCACCAGGGTGCTCGGTGGCTGGCTGCGTGAGGTCACCAGGCACAATCCGGACAACTTCCTCATCTTCGCGCCGGACGAGCTGGCCAGCAACCGCTTGCAGGACATCCTCGAGGTCACCGGCCGCAACTGGCAGGCGGAGATCGACCGCCGCGACCAGAAACTCGACCGCGGCGGCCGGGTGATCGAGGTGCTGTCCGAACACATGTGCCAGGGACTGCTGGAGGGCTATCTACTGACCGGCAGGCACGGCGTGTTCACCTGCTACGAGGCGTTCATCCACATCGTGGACGCCATGTTCAACCAGCACGCCAAATGGCTCGACGCCAGTTCGGCGGTGCCGTGGCGGCGTCCGATCCCCAGCCTGAACTACCTGTTGTCCTCGCACGTGTGGCGCCAGGACCACAACGGCTTCACCCACCAGGACCCCGGATTCCTGGACGTGGTGCTGAACAAGAAGGCCTCGATCGTGCGGGTGTACCTGCCGCCGGACGCGAACACGCTGCTGTCCACCTACGACCACTGCCTGCGCTCCCGCCACTACGTGAACGTGGTGGTCGCGGGCAAGCAGCCGCAGGCCGACTGGTTGTCGGTGACCGAGGCCGCCGAGCACTGCGCACGCGGGATCGGGATCTGGCCGTGGGCGGGCCACGGCGACGAGGTGGGCACCATGCCGGATGTGGTGCTCGCCTGCGCGGGAGACATACCGACGCTGGAGACCCTCGCCGCGGCCGCGATCCTGCGCGAACGTCTGCCCGACCTGCGCGTCCGGGTGGTGAACGTAGTCGACCTGATGCGGCTGCAAACGCAGGACGAGCACCCGCACGGCCTGCCGGACAGTGAGTTCGACACGCTCTTCACCCAGGACCGGCCGGTGATCTTCGCTTTCCACGGCTATCCGTGGCTGATCCACCGGCTGACCTATCGGCGCACCAACCACGACGAACTGCACGTGCGCGGCTATCGGGAGCGCGGCACCACGACCACGCCGTTCGACATGGTGATGCTGAACGATCTGGACCGCTACCACTTGGTGATGGACGTGATCGATCGGGTGCCGTCCCTGCGCGAGCGGGCCGCGGGGCTGCGGCAAGAGATGGTCGACGCGCGGTGGACGGCCCGTGCGTGGACCAGGGAACACGGCGAGGACCTCCCCGAGGTCGCCGACTGGAACTGGCCTTACCAGCGGAACTGAGCCCCACGAACCCGGCGGCAGAAAGTACGATCGACCGTATGGAAAGTGGTCAGCGAACCGCCGAGATCACCGACAAGCGCCTGTTGCGCGGTGCGAAGACGCGTGCCACGGTGCTGCGGCATGCGGTCGACATCGCCTCGCTCGACGGATTGGACGGCCTGAGTTTCGGCAGGCTGGCCGAAGACACCGGTCTGAGCAAGGCCGGAATCCAGACCCTCTTCCGCACCAAGGAAGCACTCCAGCTGGCCACCATCGATCACGCACGCGACCGCTTCGTGGAAGCGGTCGTCGAACCCGCACGGTCCGCGCCGCACGGCGTCGCCCGTCTGCGGGCCTTGGTGGAGCACTGGATGGTCTATGCCACGACGCCGCTGTTCGCGGGCGGATGCTTCCGCGTCGCGACCATGGCCGAGCACGACAGCAAGCCGGGCCCGGTGCGCGACGCCCTGCTCCGCGATCAGGGAGCGTGGGTTCGGCTGCTGGCGCGGGAGCTGCGCGCGGCGGCGTCCGCCGGTGAGATCCCTCAACTGGACGCCGATCTGGTCGCCTTCCAGATCGATGCGGTGCTCTGCGCGACGAATACCGCGCTGCGGATCGGTGATCCGGAGGCCGCCGACCGCGCCCACCGCATCGTCGAAGGCTTTCTGCGACCATCGTGAACTCGCGCTATACGCGTTGAGTATGACTCGAATCGAATTGTCGCAGGTACCAGGACATTCGGAAATCTCGGACACGAGCCCGCACGACCTTGTATCTTGCGAACAACGCGTTCCGCGCGTTTCCGAAGCAACTCCCCCCATCCGTCGCCGTTGCCGGAGGGCGCGCAGAAGGGCGGTTCCCCATGAACCACACAGCCGAGGCGACCGGGTTCGAAATCCTAGGTGCGATCTTGATGGTGGCCTGGATGGTCGTCATGTGGGCGGCCGTCGGCGTGCTCGCCATCGCGATGCGCAAACCGTTGCGACCATGGATGTTCCGCACCGCGCTCGGTGTGATCGCGTTGGGCGTCATCGCCCAGATAGGTCACTTCCAGGAGCACGTGGCACAGGTCGGATACTGGATCCAGCACCCGAACTCACCGGCGTGGATGACGCCGTGGGGCACCGGCTTGGCCAAGGGATTCGGCCAGGTCAACCATATGAAGCCGTCGCTCGGGATGGAAATCTTGCACTTGGTCGGCAATTTCCACTTCCTCGCCGGACTGGTCGGTGTCGCACTGGTCACCCACCACGCCCTGGAGAGCAAGGCGCGCAAGTGGGGCCGCATGGGCGTACTGATGCAGGGCATCCACGGACTCGAGCATCTCGCGCTCACCCTGACGGTCGCCTTCGGCACCAAAGCGATCGGCCTGTCGACCTTCTTCGGCCTGCTCGACCCGGGAGCCGGTGCGTCGACCTACCGCATCTGGTGGCATTTCCTGGCCAACGTGATCGGCACGAGCATCTTCGCCATGGCGCTGTACTACCTGTGGCAGGAGCGCGCCGTGATCGAAGCCCCGTTCCGCGACCCCGCCGCCGCGAAGCCGAGCCGCGCGCCCGCGGCGGCCACGGGTTCAGGGGCCCCGGCATACGCGGCGGTCACCGAGGCCTGATCCAGCAACCCTAAAAGGGCGTCTGCCATCGCGGCAGGCGCCCTTTTCGTGTATGCGCGAAGGGCTTTCCGTCGCAGCCCGTTCATCAGCCCACAGCGGCGAACCGCGCGGCACTGCCGCTGCCCTTCATTCGCCCCCACATCCCGCGCGCATGCCGGCTCCACCTCCGCGGTCAGCACGGCCCTGGCGTGGTGAGTGCAACGAAGACACAGCCCCCGTGCCCCGGCCGGTCGTGCTACCCACGTCACTTTCGGCGAGAGCGCCGCATCACTGCCGCGCCCCCTACCCGGCCCGCCGGAAGGCCGCACCGTCCCGAAAAAGCATCGCGTCGAGCAAGTTTCGCAAAGCCCCCGGGTTACAGGCGGTCGGCATCACCCCTGGTCAAGACGCCGACCCACGCCGGAAACTCCGCAATTCTTCCCAAGTATGGGAAAGCACTCGACAAGGCATCGACCCGTCGATTAATGTGACGTTATCCAACGGCACGATAGATAGGGACCCGCCGATCGGACCACACCGGGCCGATCTCCGATCCCGAGGTGGCGAGATGAACGGACGCGAACGATGACCGGCATCACGCCGCACCAGCGACGGACACAGACCTGGCTCGTCCGCCCGCTGATCGTGAGCGCGATAGCGGCCACGCCGGAAACCCCGGCGCCGGCCGAAGCGCTGGCCGGGCCCGACGCGATCGTCGCGGCACCGCGCCCCGCAGACCCGGGCCGCCACGGAGACGACAGGCCGGGCTCTTCCCATCCCGACAACCGGGACCGAGCCGACCGGCACCGGCCCGCGGACCAGACGTCCGCGACGGATGCCGCCCCGATCCCTTCCCCGCCCCCACCTCGCGCGGCAACCCCGACCATCGACGTTCGCCGCACCGCCGCCGCTCGAACCGTGTCGCCGCGCACGGCTCGAATTCCGAACGGAGACTTACGATGACCGCCACGACCAACTCCGCCGCACGGCGACTGCTCGCCTGTACCGCGATCGTCGGCATCCTCACCGCCGGCGCCGTCGGCATCGCGGGCGCCGAGTCGCACTCGGGCCCCTCCGACCCGCGCAACGGCACCGGCGACACCAACGGCTGGCACCAGATCGACCCGATGGGCTACAACCACCGCGACAACGACCCGCTCCGCGCGGACGAGCACGACGACGCCATCCGCGACTACCACCAGCGCCAGAGCACCCCTGCGCCGGCCGACACCACCACGGGCAACAATTCCGTCAGCCCCAGCTGGTCGCGCGTCGCCCGCCCGGACGGCAGCGGCTACACCGTCTGCCGCCCGCAGGCCCGCTGGTGCCAGTGATCGCCGGACCGGCTCACTCACTCGCACCCACAATCTTCCGCGACGTCCTTCTGGACTGATCGTACCGCTGTCTAGCGGCACATTACTTGAAGTATCACCAATCCCGGAAATCCACTCCGGCCGGGATAGCGCACGAAAGAGAAACACCAATGATCAACATTAACGGGCTTCGCCGGACGACCGCGTGTAACGACAAGCGCGGCACGGCACGGACGCTCACCCTGCTGGCGGCGGCAGCGGTGGCGGCGGGCGGCCTGAGCCTCGGCGCGGGCACCGCCGAGGCTCAGGGCGCTGCCTGCCTCTGGGCCGGTGGCGCCTACGGCCAGGGCACCACCGTCGTCGCGGGGGGCTCGACCTTCACCTGCGGCACCGATGGGGTCGGCGCGCCCTACTGGCACCGCGGACACAATGTGCGGCAGGCCAGCACCGTGCCCAACCCGGGCGCGTACACCCACCCAGCGGGCCTGTTCAGCCCCGGCGCCCGCCAGTACGGCACGGAATACAACGACTACTGCGTCGGAAGCCAGCTCATCGAGGGTTCCGAGGACGTCTACCAGGTCGTCTCGGACGGACGCGGCTCCGTGTGGTGGAAGGCCGCGGGATCGATCGACCAGTGGGCCTTCGATCCCGGCACCGGGCCGCAGCATTCCTGGCGGTCGTCGAGCCTGTGCTACGACGGCTCGCTGACCTGACGCCTGACCGACCTTCCTACCGGCACGCCCGTGACCGCCGCGCGGTTACGGGCGTGTTCGCGTTCGCGCGGGCCTTCGCTCCGATTCCAGCCGGATCCGCTCCTCGAGGTGATCCGGTACGTGCCAGCTGATGTCGGCCCTGGTAGCCGCCATCAGCTTTCTGCGTACGGTCGCCACCTGTGCATCGACCGTCCGGATCGAGCTGCCCCTGCGCGCGGCGATGGCGCTGTTGGCCCAGCCCGCGGCGGCCAGCACGGCGACCTCGCGTTCCGCGGGCGTCAACTCGTCCCAGCGCGAGGCCGTCGACCTGGCCTGCGACCGCCGCGCAGGCAGCAGCCGATCGGCGGGCAACCTACCCAGCAGCAGTAATTGCAGTTCGTCGCGTTCGGGACGCAGGCGGGCGCCGCGCTGAACCGCCGCTTCGTGCGCCTCAGCGCCGAGGACCGCGGTGACCGCCGCGACCGCCTGAGCGGTGCCCCTGGCCACCAGGGTCACCCGGTCTGCGACGATGCCCATGGAGCGGTGCAGCGTAGCGATCCCGCCTTGCAGATGGGCGATCTCGGTGGCGGCGGCGATCGCTTCGGCGCTGTCGGTGTCCCCCGCCTCGATCCGGGCGGACAGCAGGTAGGTCAGCGCCATCATCATGAAATGCGCGACCCAGCCCGCCGTCCAGGTGTCCCCCGTGATCAGCAGGCGTTCCAGGGTGGACCGCCCGAGCGTGACCGCCTCTCGCGGATCGCCGTGCCGGGACACCGCGATCATCCAGGCCAGCTCCGCCCATGAGGTCGCCCAGCCCGCGTCGGAAGCGACGGCCCGGTCCAGATGCCTGCGCGCGGCCCCGAGCGCGACGTCCGCGTCACCGAGGTTCGCGTACGTGAGCGCCTCGAACAATTCGCTGCGCTGCTCTCCGGCCCGGTCGCCCAAGGTGGCGAATTTCCTGCGCGCCCTGGCCAGCACGTCCACCGCCCGGATGTCGAGATGGATCAGCAGCAGTTCGAGTCCCCAGGTGAACTCCACCGCGGCGGGCAGGCCGACATCGGTCGCCGTCGTCTCCCGCCAGCCGCGCCGCAGTTCCGCGTCGGACAGGCACTCCGCGGCGCATTCGTCCAACAACTGCGCGGTATAGGCGTGTCTGCCCTGCCAGATGGCGATCCAGCCCACCAGCGCGGTCGCGTTGATCCGCAGCCGGGTCGGCGGCGGCTCCACCTGCGCGGTGACTTCCAGCGCCTGTTCGGTCAGGCTGGTGATGGCGCGGTTGGACCCGGTGATGAACGGCACGCGCAACGCCATCAGCGTCGCGGCGGTCTCCAGCCCGACCACGGCCTCCTCCGGATCGGCGAGACTGGTCTCGACGGCGATGAGGATGTTGTCCCAGGCCGCCCGGGCCCAGGCGATCCACTCCTGCTCCCGCGGGCCGTACCAGGTGGCCGGGCCCGCCGCCACGCGGTCGCGATAGTGCCGCCGATGCCGGGCGAACAGCCGCGCCTCGTCCAGGTGATCGCCGCGGGCCGACAGCCGGTCGCGCACGAACACCCGAACGCTTTCCAACAGGTAGTAGCGCACCGTCGAGGTGGTGATACGGGCCGACAGCAGCGAGCGTTCCACCAGGCGCTCGAGCAGCCCCTCGATTCGCTCCGCTGGCAACGTCGCGTCCGCGCACACCGCGACGATCGCGTCCACGTCGGCCCCGCCGCACGGCGTCTCGTCGTCCTCGGCGTCGCAACCGGTGGCGAACACGGACAAGCGGTCCAGCAGCAACTGCTCCGACGCGGTACACAGGCCGTAGGACCAGGCGATCACGTCACGCACGCTGCGGTGCCGTTCGCCGATGCCGCCCCTGGCCCCGTGCGTCCACTGCAGGCGGCGATCGTCGGTGTCACCGGACAACTCGCGCAACAGGATCGCCGGTGGCCGGTGCAGCAGCCGCGCCGCGGCCAGGCGGATGAACAGCGGGTTGTTGTCGACGTGCCCGCAGATGCGGGTGGCGATGGCGAGCTGGCCCGGATCCTCGGAGATCGGCCGCCCGGTGCGCTCGGCTCGCCGCCGGAACAGTTCGAGGGCGTGCACGCTGGACAGCGGAGGCACGGCTACCAGCTGCTCGTCGATCCAGCCGATCGGCTCCCGGCTGGTCGCGACGATGGTCAAGCCGGGGGCCGCCTGGAGCAGTCCGATGATCAGCGGGCCGACTCCGGCCAGCACGTGTTCGCAGTTGTCCAGCACCAGGATGGTCCGGTGCGTCTCGCCATCGGCGAGACCGTCGGCGAAGATCTCCACCAAGCCGTCCCAGGCGGAGCGGCCCGCGATGCCGTTCTTCGCGACGGACAGCAGCACCTCCTCGGCGACCGCCCCGGTCTCCGCGCCGGGCACCAGCCGGGCCAGGCGCGTCCAATACACCGGGTGCCGCGCCGCGCCGCGATAGCGCCGTACGGCTTCCACCGCCAACGTCGTCTTGCCGATGCCGCCGGGCCCGACCAGGGTGATCAACCGGGCGCTGGACGAGCTCAGCAGGGCTTCTATCCGCCGCAGTTCGGCATGCCTGCCCACGAACTCGACGGGCGCGGCGGGACCGTTGTCACCACCGCTGTTCACCTCCGACATGCCGACGCACCTACCGATCCAGACAATCACCGCTCGAGCAGCCTAATGGGCGCGGCCGGGGGAAGGGTTTCGCACGCCTCCGGCCCGGTCGCCGGGGAGGCAGTCGTCTATCGATCCCGGCTCCCCCCTCGACGGCGCCGGCTGGGCCGCCGCTCGGATTCGTAGCGCACCCGATCGGCGAGCTCGTCGGGGATGTGGGCCGCGATGTCGGCGCGCGAGGCGATCTCCAGCTTCTGCCGGATGGCGGCGACCTGCGCGTCGACCGTGCGGATGGAGCTGCGCCGCCGCCCGGCGATGGCGCTGTTGGGCCAGCCGGCCGCCGCGAAGACGGCGACATCGCGCTCGGCGTCCGACAGATCGTTCCAGCGGGAAGCGGGCCGCCGCGACACCGGCCGGGAGGCCGCCGGGCGATCCGGGCGCCGGGAGGCCGGGACCGGATCCGCGGTGGAACACCACAGTGCGTCCAGTTCGGGCCGCAGTCGCGTTCTGCGCTCGGCGGCGGCATAGGCCCGGTCGCCGAGCACCGCGCGGGCGGCCTCCGCCGCGCCGCGGAGTTCGGCGGCGATCAATGGAACGCGTTCGACGGAGATGCCCATCGAACGCTGCCGCGTCTTGAAACTGCCGACCAGATACGCGATCTCCGTCGCGGTGTCGGCGCACGCGGCACGATCGCGGCCCTCGGCGCGCTGCGCGAGCAGGACCTGGGCCAGCGCGACGATGTGCGCGCCCACCGCCCAGCTCGCCGTCCAAGTGTCCTGCTCACCGCGGTGCCGAGTGAGCACACCATGGGTCAGCGTCAGCGCCTCGGCGGCGGACCCGTGCTTGGCCAGCGCCACCGCGCGCGCGATCTCGGCCCAGGCTCGCGACAACGTCGAGCCCGACGATGCCGACCGCGCCAGGAACCGCGCGGTGTGCTCCAGCGCCTGCGTCCGGTCGCCGACGAGAGCGGCGCAGAACACCACGAACACGTCACTGCGCTCCGCGCCGATGCGATCGCCCTGTTCGGCGAACTTGTGGCGGGCCCGGGTGAGGATGGTGATCGCGCGCCGGTCGCCGCGTACGAGCATCAGTTCGAGGCCCCACATCCACTCGACCGGCGCGGGCAGCCCGAAATCTGTGTCGGTGTATCGCGGGCCCGCATCCGACGGCAGGGCCGCGCGGTCGGCGAGCAGTCGCGGGATGTGATCGGTCCGCCCCTGCCACAGCGAGTTCCAGCCGAGCAGAGCGGTGGCCAGGTCGGCGAGCCCGGAGGTGCCGGGGCCGGAGCCGCGGGTGGCCTCCAGCGCGCGTTCGGTCAACCGGGTCAGCGCGCCGGCGCCGGACTTGACGTACGGCACCTTCATCGAGAGCAGGACGGTGGCGATCTCGAGGGCGACCACGGCTTCGGCCGGGTCCGCCAACCCGGATTCGATGCCGAGCACGATGTCGTTCCACGCCGACCGCGCCCATGCCAGCCAGGTCTGATCCTGCGGACCGAGCCAGAGGGCCTGTCCGGCGACCACCTTGTCCCGCAGATACCGGCGGTGCCGTCCGGCGAGCCGGTCGAGCTCGGCGCGGCCCCGGCGGCACAGCCGCTCCCTGGCGAACACCCGGACGCTGCCCACCAGGTACCAGCTGACCGTGGTCGCGGTGAGGTGCGCGGACAACAGCGACTGTTCGGTGAGCCGCTCCAGCAGATGTTCGATCTCACCGGCGGGCAGGTCGTCATCGGCGCATACCGCGATCGCGGCGTCGAGGTCGATGCCCCCGCGCAGCGACTCGTCGTCGGTCTCGTATCCGGCGGCGAAGACCGACAGCCGCTCGAGCAGCAACTGCTCGGAGGCCCCGCACAGCGCGAACGACCACGCGATCACGTCGTAGACGCCGCGGTGGCGCCGCTCGGCGCCCGCACGTGCTCCGTGGGTCCAGTGCAACCGCTTGTCATCCGCGTCGCCGGTGAGTTCGTGCAGCACCATGATCGGCGGTTGATGCCGCAGGCGCGCCGCGGCAAGTCGGATGAACAGCGGGTTGTGGTCGACCCGGCGGCAGATCCGCGCGGCAACGGCCGTCGCCTCGCGCTCGTCCGGGATCGCGCGTCCGATGAGTTCGGCCCGCTGCCGGAACAATTCGAGCGACTGCCGCGGCGACAGCGGCGGTACGGGCAGGATGTACTCGTCGGCCCAGCCGATCGGTTCGCGGCTGGTGGCCAGGATGGTCAGTCCCGGTGTGCCTTCCAGCAACTCGGCGATCATCGCCGCCACCGCGCCGAGCAGGTGTTCGCAGTTGTCCAGAACTAGCACGGCGCGCTCGGTGCGACGGTCTCCGCTGGTGAAGGTGCGCACCAGCGCGTCGCGGGCCGGCGGCGAATCGGCATCGGCGCACACGGCCGACTGCATCACGTCCTGCGCGGTGGCGGTGCTGTCGGCCTCCAGCCCGGCCAATCGCGCCCAGTACACCGGCCTGCCCCGCACGCGGGCGCCACGGCGTAGGGCCTCCGCGGCTAATCGGGTTTTGCCGATCCCGCCCGGGCCGACCAGGGTGATCAGGCGGGCGCCGCCGTCCAGCAGCGTGCCCAGCCGGTCCAATTCCGTTTCCCGGCCGACGAATTCACTGGTGGATGCAGGCAGCACGTCGCCACGTGCCTGAACCAGGGACATAAAACGAAAGTTAGCCGACGACGCGGCAAAGCGCTCGACAATCAGAGGTTACGTCGACGGTGAAGCCGTCCGCTCGCGCGGTCGCCGGTCCGGTACGCGCTTCCCGCGCCGGTTCCTACCTGGCGGAGGCCATCTGCTGGTAGTGCATCTGGACCACCGCGCTGTCGAAGGTCATCACGTCCACCAGCTGCAAGCCCGACACCACCGCGGGCGTCGGGAACAGCGGAATCCCGCCACCGAGCAGGATGGGATGCACGAACAACCGGTACTCGTCGATCAGGTCGTGCTTCATGAACGCCGACGCCGTCTCCGCGCCGCCGAACAGGACCATGTCGCATCCCGGCTGCGCGCGCAACGCCGTGACCTCCTCGACGAGGTCCTCCCTGACCACGCGGGTGTTCCACCCCGCGCAGGCCATGGTGCGCGAGAAGACCAGTTTCGGCGTCTCTTTCCAGCACCGCGCGAAGTCCACGTAGAACTCCGAGATCGCCGGATCCACGTCGGCGGTCGGCCAGAACGACGCCATGATCTCGTAGGTCTTGCGGCCGTAGAGGAACAAGTCGGCCGAGCGCAATTCGTCCAGGAACGACTCGCACAGTTCCTCGTCCACCACCGGCCAGTGGACCTCCTGATCCGGCCCTTCCGCGAAGCCGTCGAGCGACATCTGCATCCACAGTGTCACGCTTCCCATGTGCCCACACCCATCTGCTGCCCTTGTGCGACATTCAGATTGTCGGGGGGAGCGACACTTCGGCGCATCGGTAGGTTGCCCGCAGACATACCTAAGTAGGGGATGTCAGGCGACTCGGCGCCGCGATCGCGCGCCGGATGGTCCCAATATACCGTTGATCAACGGCACGTTACCGCCACGTATCGCCAATGATGGGAATCTGAAACAGAAATTCTTCGGTCGGCGACGCCAGGCGGTCGGATCAGGCTTCCGGCAGCGCCTCGGCCAGCTCGGCGTCCTGGTCGAGATACCTTGCGACGAGCCGGTTCACGAGTTCGGCGGTGGTCTCCGCCGGGACCGGCCTGGTCGCCGCCAGGCGCTGGGCGAGCTCGGCGACCTGCGCCGGACCGCGTTCGGAGTCCTGGAACGACGCCCACGCGGTGCGCCGGAACAGGTCCACGTAGCGGCGGGCGATCCGCTCCGCGTCGGCACGCAGCTTCTCCAACTCGCCGAGGACCTCGTCGGCCGGGATGCCCGCGGCCGCCATCTGGTCGAGGCTCTGGGTCAGACGGCGGTCCGCGATCCGGTAGGTCGCGGCGTCGACGGGCTCGTACAGACCCGCGGCGACGACCCGGGCCAGACCGTTGGGCACGTCGCGATAGCGCTCCGCCAGTTCGGTCGCCGCGATCGTTTCCCCGGCGTCCACGACGAGCGGCTCGGTCGCGCCGGGCTCGCCGACACCGAGAATGTCCCCCAGGTCGTCGCCACGGTCCCAGGCGTTGAGCAATTCCTTGATGCCGTTGAGCTTGATCCCACGATCGAGCAACCTGCTGATGGTGCGCACCCGATTGAGGTGGTCGGCACCGTAGAACCCGGTACGCCCCTTGACCTGCGGGGGCGGCAGCACACCGCGTTCGTGGTAAACGCGCAGGCTGCGCACGGTCGTACCGGCCTCCCGCGCCAGCTCGTCGATCGTGTATTCCACACCCGCAGTCATACCTCAAGGAAACCACATCGCAACACGTGACGACCGCCGGTGCGCGGCCATTGCCGGGACGACCGACCGGTCTCTGGCGACATTTCAGCAAACATCACTGGCGTGCTGCGACGCGGCCTCCCGAGGGCGCGCCCACCAGCCGTTCTTCCCGCCTCTGGAAATCCATCCGACGCCCGGTTCCGCCGCTGCGCCTATCCTTCCGGCATGGGTGAATCCGCGGGTCTTCCGGCCAGTCTCGCCGACCGCGAGCGCGCGATGCGCGAGCTGACCCACCACCTGGGCACCGGACGGTTGAGCCTGGCCGAGTTCGACGAACTCAGCGCGGCCGTCGCGGCCGCGACCAGCAAGAGTCAACTGGCCGAACTGTTCGCCGACCTGCCGGGCAGCACACCGCCCCCGGCCGAGGTCACCCCGGTCAACCCGCTGCCGCGCCTGGTGGTGCTGGCCGGGGCGGCCGTGGTCTTCTCGGTGGTGCTCGCGGTGACCACGGGCAACTGGCTGTGGCTGCTGATGATATTGGCCGCGCCAGCGCTTTTCATGCTCACCGCGCGCACCACCTGAGACCGCTCACCACCTCGACTTCGGCCGCACGTAGTTGGCCAGGTCGACAAGGCGGTAACGGTGCAGCCGGTGCGGGGCGATCCGGGCCAGCGCCCGGAGGCTCGACTCGAGCCCGCGTTGCAGCCCCAGCGGGGTGAACGGGAAACCGAGCAGGGTGGCCTCCGCAGTGGCGGCCTGACCGCCCGCGCGCACCCACTCCAGCGCCGCGCCCACCACGATCACCTGCAGCTGCAGCGCCCGCGGTTCGTCCGGCGCGGCGTCCAGCCGCGCGGCCGCCTCCAGCAGGTCGGCCTCGGTGGTCTCCGGGATCGGTTGCGAGACCAGCAGCAGACACCCGGTCATGCGCGCCACGTTCTGATACCGCGACGCCTCCGGCACCTGATCGAGCACCTCGACGGCTTCCAGCAGGCCGCCGTCGGCGGCGAGCCTGCGGGCCAGGCCGAACGCCGCGCTCACCACGCCGTGATTGGTCCGCCAGACCGTGCGGTAGTACTCCTCGGCGAGCCGATGCCAGTGGTCGCCCGCGGCATCCCCGAGATGCTGGAGGGTGAGCTCGGCGGTGGCCGCCAGCGCCAGCGCGGGGGCGATCTCACCGGGCAGCATGCCGTGCACCAGGTCGAAGTACTCGTAGGCGCGCTCGTACTGCCCGTCCAGCAAGGCGGCGACGGCCGAGTACCACTCGATGCGCCAGTCCGTGCCGTAGTCCGGCCGCAGATCGGCGAGCCGGTCGCAGGCGGGCACCACCTCGCCCAGGTCCAGGTGCGCGCGCACCGCGGTGAGCGTGCCCTCCAATTCGAACGTCTCCGGCTCCGGGATGGTCCCGGAGACGATCCGGTCGGCGGTGCGGCGCAACGCGTCCAGGGCGTGCCTCGGATCGCCGTGCAGCAGTGTGGACAGCAGATCGGCGCTGGGATCCTCGCTGTCGATCAGCGGCACCGGCAGGGCGGCGACGACGCTCGGCGCGTCCAGCGCGGGCAGGCGATGCCGCCCGTCGGTCATGCCGTCGGTCTGGCCGATCAACGTCTCGATCCCGAAATCGCCGCGCATCGCGCCGAATTCCAGCGACGCCTGCGGATGTTCCTTCCCGGTGTCGTAGGCCAGCACCATCCGCAGCACGCCGGCGAGCTGGCCGTACATCGCGTAGGCGGTCGGGAAGCGGCGCCGCGGATCCGGATCGGTCGCCCGGCACAGCAGCCTGCGCAACGCCGGATATTCCCGCAGCAGCGGCTGATCGTCCGGCGAAGGGACGCCGGGCAGTTGGTGTCCGTCGGCGTTCTTGGGCATGTCCAGCACCAGCGCGGCCAGCGTCCGCCCCACGGTGTAGATGTCCGAGGCGACCGTCGGGCCGGTCTCGGTGATCTCGGGCGCCTGATAGCCCGGGGTGCCGTAGATGCTGCCGTAGGACTCCATCGCGGCCACCGCGCCGAGGTCGATCAGCTTGACCTCGTCCTCGCTGACCATGATGTTGTCGGGCTTGAGATCGTTGTAGGCCAGGCCGAACGAGTGCAGATAGTCCAGCGCGGGCAGGATCTCCATCATGAATGCGATCGCCTCGGACGCCGGAATACGTTCCGGCGCACGCAGATCCAGCATTTTCTTCAGCGAGCGTCCGCCGACGTACTCCATGACGATGTAGCCGTCGGCCACGTCGCGCCCGGAACGGTGCTTGACGAAGTTGTGGATCTTGACGATGCCGGGATAGGCCACCTCGGAAAGGAATTGGCGTTCGGCGAGGGCCACCACGTGCGCCTCGAAGTCGAGCGGGTTCTGCAACCCCTTCAACACCACCCAGCGGTCGCTCACATTGCGATCGATCGCAAGGTAGATCCATCCGAGCCCGCCGTGGGCCAGGCAGCCCTGCACTTCGTACTGGTCGGCGACCATCTCCCCCGGCTGGAGCAGGGGCCGGAAGTTGAACGGCGAAGCGCATCTTCCGCATTCGCCTTCTACGGCGCCGGGCCGCGCTTCGGTGGTGCGGCCGACCGGCTGCTGGCATTTCCAGCAAAACCGTTTGTGCTCGGGCACTTCCGGGTTCTGCATCACCGCGGTGCGCGGGTCGAGGGGGCTCACCTTGGGCATGGACACCAGGCCGCCGCCCAGTCTGCGCCCGCTCGGCCGCGAGCGCGCGCTGCGCCCGGAACCGGGGTCGGACTCGAGTGCGCCGAGCAACAACTCGGCGGTCCCGATGGTGTGCTCGTCGCCGTCCCGGTCGGCCGGTTCGACGGCGCTCGGAACCGAGTCGACTGCCACGGCACGTGGTTTCTCGACATACCGTGGAGTCGACCACGGATTGGGTGGTAGCGGAGGCACTTCGGTCTTGAGCAGGTGCCGAGTTGCCCAGGGGTGAGCAGTTCGCCGGGGCACGTCGGTACCGCGCATGCGCCGATTCGCCCAAGGGTGCGCAAGTGGACGGTCGGATGCGCTGGGGTGCTCCGGCATACGAACCTCTCAGACCCGCCGTGTGATCGCGGTTTCATTCTGGTCCGTCGCCTGTCGATGCGCGCTGGTTTTGTTCCCGACATTGGGAATAGATCCGCCCCGGACGAACGGCCCGGGGCGGATACTGCCTTACTCTTCGTCGGGCTTGTCGAGGATCACCACCGGATCGCCCGATTCGCGGCGCGGGCGCTCGGCCAGGACCGGGAACTGACCGGTGATGCCCTGGCGGATCTCCGCGATCTGCAGCACCCGCTTTCGGGCGAGGAACCAGCCGCCCACCAGCGCGGGGGCCATGATGACGACCATCGCGATCACCGCACCGCGCTGCACGTGGTCGTCGCTGAAGGCCATCAGCCCGACCACGACGGCGAGGAACACCAGCGTCGCGAAGCTCGTGTACGGCGCGCCGATCAGCCGGAACGACGGACGCTGCGCGCGGCCGGTGCGCGACCAGCGCCACAGCTGCAGCTGGCAGACCACGATGGCGGTCCACGCGAAGATGGTGCCCAGCGCCGACATGTTCAGCACGATCTCGAAGGCCTGATCCGGCACCACCGCGTTCAGGCCGACGCCGATGAGCGCGACCGCGCCGGTGGCGAGGATGCCGACGTAGGGCACGCCGCCACTGGACATCCGCGCCGCGATGGTGGGCGCGCTGCCGTTCATCGACATCGAGCGCAGGATGCGGCCGGTCGAGTAGAGACCGGCGTTCAGGCTGGAGAACGCCGCGGTCAGCACGACCAGGTTCATCACGGAGCCCGCACCCTCCACGCCGAGCCGCGAGAAGAAGGTGACGAAGGGGCTCTCGCCGTTCTTGAACGCGGTGTAGGGCAGCAGCAACGCGAGCAGGACCAGCGAACCCACGTAGAACAGCGCGATCCGGGCGATCACCGAATTGATCGCGCGCGGCATGATCTTCTCCGGGTTCTCCGCCTCACCGGCCGCGGTGCCGACCAGTTCCACTGCGGCGTAGGCGAATACGACACCGGTGGTGACCAGGACCAGCGGGAGGATCCCGGTCGGGAACAGCCCGCCGTGGTCGGCGATCACGCTCGGACCGGTGGTCTGGCCGTCGATCTTGAAGCGACCCGCGAGGAACACCGTGCCGACGATCAGGAAGGTCACCAGCGCGACCACCTTGATCAGCGCGGCCCAGAACTCGAGCTCGCCGAACCACTTCACCGAGACCAGGTTGATGCTGACCACGATCGCGAGTGAGACCAGGGCGATCGTCCACTGCGGTATCGCCTCGAACGCTCCCCAGTAATGGACATACGTCGCGATGGCGGTGATGTCTACGATCCCGGTCATGCACCAGTGGAAGAAGTACATCCACCCGACCGCGAACGCCAGCTTCTCGCCGTAGAACTCGCGGGCGTAGGAGACGAACGATCCCGAGGAGGGGCGATGCAGCACCAGCTCACCGAGCGCCCGCAGGATGAAGAACACGAACACGCCGCAGATGGCGTACACGATGAACAGGCCGGGGCCCGCGCTGGCCAGCCGGCCACCCGCGCCGAGGAACAGGCCGGTGCCGATCGCCCCACCGATCGCGATCATCTGCAGCTGACGCGGGCGCAGCGACTTGTGATAGCCCGAGTCCTCGTCTTCGAGCGCGGCAGCCTGCGCGGGCGCATCCGCGGGTGGTCGAACTGTGGTCATGGCGGTGGCCTTTCACGTGACGGCGATCATAACTTCGCTCAATGTACCGTTATGTAGCGGCACGTTCAATAGCGAGTCGCGACTTGTAACACGCTGGACATCAAAGTCTTTGAAAAAAGGGCGTCCGATCAGCGACGATCGCCGCGACATTCGTTGATCGTGCCACCGCGTATCGGTACGCTAGATGAGACAAATCGGATGAGGGAGCGCAGATGGCCTGGTTCGAGCGGGAATTCATCGCGGTCCCCGAGGACCGCAAGAACCAATTGGTCTACAAGTGGCCGGACGTCAACATCCGCCGGTACAGCCGCGCGATGGTCAACGCCGACCAGATCGCCCTCTTCCTGAAGTCCGGGCGTGTGGTGGGCGCGATGGGCCCGGGACGCCACCGCATCGACGCCGACGAGCTACCGGTGCTCGGCGCGCTCGTCGACACCCTCACCGGCGGCAACTACTACCGCGCCGAACTGTATTTCGTCTCCACGCGCGAGTTTCCGGGGATTCGCTTCGGCGGCCGACTGGACGACATCCTCGACCCGGTCAGCGAGCAGGTGGTGACGCTGCGCGTCTTCGGCGAATTCGCCGTGAGCGTCCGCGATCCGGCCGAACTGCTCACCGCGCTCGCGGGCACGGCCGATCTCACCGACCAGGAACGGGTGCAGAACTGGTGCGCCGACCTGCTGCTCAAATCCATGAAGATGGCGGTGACCCGGGGGGTCGCAGGCGGCGACTGGCCGGTGCTGGGCCTCTCGGCACAGCTGCAACCCATCGAGCAGGCCGTGTTGCGCCAGACCAACACCGCGCTCTACGAATACGGGCTGCGCATCCCGCGGATGGGTAACTTCGACATCAGCCTCGCGCCGGAGGACGCCGACCGGCTGAAGCGGCTGGCCAAAGACGTCAAGTACATCAACCTCACCGGCGATTTCCAGCGCTATGCCGCGGGCGAGCTCGCACTCGGCGCGAGCCAAGGCTTCGCGCGCGGGCACCACCACGGCGTCGAAGGCGGATTCCTCGGCGCGGCGCTGAGTTTGAACGCGATCGGCCATCACGTCGGCAGCCCCTCCCCCGCGCCGCAATTGCCCGCCGCCGCGCCCGAGACGGCCCAGACGTCGTGCGCCGCTTGCCAGTCCGCGAATCCCGCGGGCGCGAAGTTCTGCATGAACTGCGGGGCGCGTCTCGCCCCGCAACCGCGGCACTGCCCGAACTGCGGTTCGGAAGCGACGCCCGGCGCCAAGTTCTGCGGCAACTGCGGAACGCCGATGCCCGGAGGCTGACGCCGAGCGCCTGCCTCCGGGCATCGGGTGGAAGATCAGCCCGCGACCGTCGGTGCGACGGTCGACTCACCGCCGCTGACCATGCCGCGCACCTGCCGCGCTGCCACCGAGAGCGCCGCGAGATCGTGCGTCTCGGACGCGAAGATCTGCGCCAGCGCCGCGCCGGCACGGGCCAGCCGGGACCGGTTGGTCGATTCCCAGTACGCGATCTTCTCCGCGGTGCTGTCCTGCGGTTCGGTCGCGGTCAGTACGTCGCGGGTCAGCGACCGCAGCGAATCGTAGAGATCCTCGCGGACCGCCAGCCGGGCCAGCGCCCGCCAGCGCCCGCCGCGCTCCAGCTCGCCCACCGCGGTCACCAGCCGTTCGATCTGGAAGTGCTCGTTGAGCGCGTAGTACAGCGCCGCGACCTCGGCGGGATCGCGATCGGCGATGTCGGACAGGTCGATCACGTCCAGGAGCGGGAAGCGGTGGATCAAGCCGAACGCTTCCTCGGCGAGTTCCCGCGGCGCGCCGCGGGTGATCGACCGCCGCGAACGCTCGGCGAGGTCGTCGCTGAGGTAGCCGGTCAGCCACCCGGGGACCTGGCCGGAGAGGGCGCGCACGCCGTCGCGGTACCTGGCGATGTCCGCGCCGATCGCGATCGGCTGCGGCCGGTTGGACAGCAGCCAGCGCGCGGCCCGATCCAGCGTGCGCTTGGTCTCCAGCTCCAGCTCGTTGCGCGCCGCCGTGGACATCGGCGTCTGCCTGATCCGCTCCCACAGCGCGTGCAGATCGAAGATCTCCACCGCCGCCTTGTACGCGCGCACCGCGTCGTCGGTGGTCGCCCCGGCCTCTTCCGCGAGCCGGAAGGCGTAGGTGATGCCGCCGTAGTCCACCATCTCGTTGATCACGACGGTGGCCACGATCTCGCGCCGCAGCGGGTGCCTGCCGATCGCCGTGGCGAACCGCTCCCGCAGCGGCGCGGGGAAGTAGGCGGGCAGCACCGACGCGAACGCCGCGCTGTCAAGCAGATCGCCGGCCAGCAGGTCGGCCTTGAGCGAGAGTTTGACGTGCGCCATCAGATTCGCCAGCTCGGGCGAGCTGAGCCCGAACCCCTCGGCGGCGCGGCGAGCCAGTTCCGCCTCGGTCGGCAGTGCCTCGAGTTCGCGGTCCAGACCGCGGCGCTGCTCCAGGTCGTTGATCAGCCTGCCGTGCACCCCGGACATGCCCGCCGCGTCGGCCCGCGACATCCCGAGCCGGAAGTTCTGCGAGATGTTGTCGCGCAGCACGAGTTCGGAGACCTCGTCGGTCATCGAGGCCAGCAACGGGTTGCGCTCGTCGACGGCGAGTTCACCGCTGGAGACCACGGCGTCGAGCAGGATCTTGATATTGACCTCGTGGTCGGAGCAGTCCACGCCCGCCGAGTTGTCCAGCGCGTCGGTGTTCATCCGTCCGCCGTTGCGCGAGAACTCGATCCGGCCCAGCGCCGTCGCGCCCAGGTTGCCGCCCTCGCCGATCACTTTGACCCGGAGCTGGTCGGCATTCACCCGGACCGCGTCGTTGGACTTGTCGCCCACCTCGGCGTTGGTCTCGGTGCTCGCCTTGATGTAGGTGCCGATACCGCCGTTCCACAACAGATCCACCGGAGCCAGGAGAATGGCTTTGATCATCTCCGGCGGCGACAGGGTGGTGACGCTCGCGGGCAGGTCGAGCGCCGCGCGCACCTCGGGCGTCACCGGGATCGCCTTGGCTGAGCGATCGTAGACGCCGCCGCCGGGGCTGATCAGCGACGTGTCGTAGTCCGCCCACGACGACCTCGGCAACGCGAACATCCGCTTCCGCTCCTGATAGGAACGCGCGGCGTCGGGAATCGGGTCGAGGAAGATGTGGCGGTGGTCGAAAGCGGCCACCAGACGAATGTGCTCGGACAACAACATGCCGTTGCCGAACACGTCACCACTCATGTCGCCGACACCGACCACCGTGAAGTCCTGGGTCTGGGTATCGATCTCCATCTCACGGAAGTGCCGCTTGACACTCTCCCACGCACCCTTGGCCGTGATGCCCATCGCCTTGTGGTCATAACCCGCCGAACCACCCGAAGCGAACGCGTCACCCAACCAGAAACCGTAACTCTGCGCCACATCGTTGGCGATATCGGAGAACGTCGCGGTGCCCTTGTCGGCAGCCACCACGAGATAGGTGTCGTCACCGTCCCGACGCACCACCTGCGCGGGCGGAAGCACTTCGCCGGTCGCGCGATCGACGTTGTCGGTGATGTCCAGCAGGCCGGAGATGAACGTGCGATAGCAGGCGACGCCTTCCGCGCCGAAGGCCTGCCGGTCGGCCGCCGGATCGCCGGTGGCCGCCGGTGGCTGCTTGACCACGAAACCGCCCTTGGCGCCGACCGGCACGATCACCGCGTTCTTCACCGCTTGCGCTTTGACCAGACCGAGAATCTCGGTGCGGAAGTCCTCCAACCGGTCCGACCACCGCAGACCGCCACGCGCGACCGAACCGAAGCGCAGGTGCACGCCTTCCACCCGCGGCGAGTACACGAAGATCTCGAACTGCGGCTTCGGCTTGGGCAGTTCGGCGATCGCGTGCGGATTGAGCTTGAGCGACAGGTAATCCAGCGCGGCTCCGGCCGCGTCGCGCCGGTAGTAGTTGGTGCGCAGGGTCGCCTCGATCAGACCGAACAGCGCGCGCAGGATGCGGTCGGTGTCCAGGCTGACCACCGCGTCGATCTCGGCCTGCACCCGCTCGGCGATCTCCGCGGCCCGGCCCGCGGCCTCCGCCTCGACGCCGTCCGGGTCGAAGTACGCCGCGAACAACTCGATGCACGACCGCGCCGTCGCCGGATGGGTGAGCAGCACGCGGGTGATGTTGCCGAAGGTGTAGGCGAATCCGGCTTGCTGCAAGTACTTCGCGTAGGCCCGCAGCAGGGCGACCTCACGCCAGTGCAGGCCGGCGCGCAGGACCAGTTCGTTGAGGCCGTCGACTTCGGCGCGGCCGAACCACATCGCGGTCACGGCATCCGGGAAACGCCGTCGCACACTGGTTTCCGGCAGCGACGCGGCCTCGACGGAGTGCGCCAGCTGCGCGAGCGGCTCGACGGCGAGCGCTTCCCGCAACGGCGCCGCGGTCACCCGCAGCCCGAAGTCGTAGATCCAGCGGTCCGGCCGGTCCGCCAGCACGACACGGTAGGGCCGCTCGTCGACCACCTCCACACCGAGGCTGTGCAGCACCGGCAGCACGCGGCTCAACGAGATGCCCTCGCCCGCGACGTAGAGCGTGAAACGCCATTCCGGTGCGGCGGAGTCGCCCTGGCGGTAGAGATCGGTGTCGATCTCCCCATCGGACAGCCGCTCGAGGCGGCGCAGATCGGTGAGCGCGTGCGCGGGCTCGTGCTCCTGCTGGTAGCCGGTGGGGAAGGCCGCCGCGTAGTCGGTGGCCAGCGCCTGCGGTACGTCGGACGCGCCCGCGGCCTCGGCGACCAGCCGGTCGCCCCAGGTCCACGTCGTCGCCAGCAGCAGCTCCTGGATCCGCTCGCGATTCTCCTCGGAGATGTCGGCGGCGTCGGCGCCCGGCTTGCGGTGCACCGTGAAGTAGACGACGGCCAGCTCCGATTCGGTGGCCCGCGCCGAGTACGCGATCTGTTCGGCGTCGAACTGCTCGCGCAGGATCTCGCCCATGCGCACGCGGACCTCGGTGGAGTAGCGGTCGCGCGGCATGTAGACCAGGCAGTAGATGGTGTCGCTGCGCGAATCGCGCCGGATGAACAGCCGCACCTGCCGCCGCAGACCCAGATTCATGACCGCGGAGACGGTTTCGAACAGCCTGCGCGCGTCGGTGGAGAACAGCTCGACCCGCGGGAACGACTGCATCATCTCCAGCATGGCCTGCCCGGAGAACGAGTCCAGGCCGAAGCCCGCCCATTCGATGACCTGCAGCACGCGCCGGGAGATGACGGGGATGTCGAGAATGTTCTCGTGCAGGCCCGCGACGGTGAAGGTGCCGACGAAGACGTGTTCGCCCTTGACCATCTTCACGGTATCGCCCCAGGCCGCACGGCCGCTCGGGTCGCTCGCGCCGTAATCGGCCACGCTGATGAAGTACAGATCGCGGGAGCCAGGCAGCAGCGAGTCCACGGAGCCGTTGGCCATCCGCAGCACGGTGCGCTTCGCGCCGACCACGGGCACGCTGATGTCCGCGGTGGCGCCGTTGCCGAGGATGCCGAGCCCGGTGCCGGGCAGCTGCCACGGCTCGAAGGGGGCGTCGGCGCTCGGCGCGGAGCGGCGGAAGTGGTAGTAGCCGTAGCCGAGCGGGGTGAAGTGCCCGTCCGACAGCCAACGCAGCAGACCGGCGGTCTGCGGGATCTCCGCGTCGCCCGCCCATTGCGCCGCCTGATCGAGCTGGTCGGCAACGGTATTGAGCACTTCGACCATGGTCGGCGTGTCGTCGGCCACGCGGCGCAGGTCGGCCAGCAGCGGCGGCAGGGCCTGTTCGATCCGGTCGACCAGTTCGTCGGACAGACCCGCGCCCAGCTGCACGTGGATCCACGACTCGCGCAACGCCCGACCGTCGGTCTCCGCCGCCGGTTCGGCCACACCGTCGCGGGGTGCGATGGACAGCGCCCGGCCGTCGGCGTCGCGCGACACGTCGAACACCGGATGCACGACCTCGGTGACCGTGGCGCCCAGGCGGCGCAGCGCGGCGGTCACCGAGTCGACCAGCAACGGCATGTCGTCGTTGACGATCTGGATCGCGGCGCCGACCCCGGCGCTGTCGTCCGGCCGGTAGACGTGGGTGGTCGCCGAACCGGGCGCGCGCGTGGCCGCCAGTTCCAGATGCTGACGGAAGATCCGCTCGGCCCGATCCGTGATCGCCGACGTCGAGGACCCCGGCTGGATCCACCGGAAGTACGCCGCTTCCAGATCGGTCGGATCATCGCGGAACCGCTTCGATGAAATCGTCTGCTGGGTGGTTGCCACCATCGATCCGTTGCCTTCCCGAGAACTGCGCTCGTACGTGTTTCGTACTTCACATAACGTACCGCTGGATAACGGCACAATCAACAGTGTAACAATAATTTTCTGTCGCGGACATGGGTTGCGGCGTCCGGGATCAGGTATTTCCGGGCCCCGCCGGAAGTGGGCGCTGCTACGTCAGCGGACCAGTCCCGCACGCGACAGGAAGGTCTGCGCGCCCGTTCGACCGGCGAAGTTGCTCGTCTCCAACCGCAGACCGGTCCGGGTGTCCGCGTACCAGACGGTTGCCGAGGGGCCGATCGCCGCGTAGACAGGACCGTCGACGAGGGCCGTACCACCCGCGCCGCGCCATCGAGAGATGCTGTCGGCCAGGCGATCCTGCGGTAGCAGTTCGGCGTAGAAGGTCATGTCCCGGCCGCCCGCGATATTGCCGAACAGCATCGGGTCGGAGGCGGCGATGACGCACTTCTCCCGCTGCCCGCCGGAATCCAATGGTTGACAGCTAGCGGCCGTGCGGAGGAGATCCGGGATGGCCCGGACCGGCGCGCTCCCCTGCGCGATCGACGGCAGGGACGGCGAACAGGACCATAGACCCCAGACGACGGCCACGACCATCAGCAGCGCGAGCACCCCCACCGCTTGCCACTGCCAGCGCGGATATGCTTTGTCCACAAACCTTTTCGCTTCACCGCCGACCTTCTCGGCGACTTCGGCGACCTGACCGGGCAGGTGCTCCGCGACGGACTTCACCGTGTCCACGGCCGAGCGCAGCGGCGCTCCGCAATGGGTGCAGCGGGCATCGGCGCCGGTGTTGCGGTGGCCGCAGTACTGGCAGACGAGTTCGGGCAGTGTGGACACCTCAGTGCCCCGTGATGACGATGGAGGAGATCGCGGTGGTGTTGATCGACGAATCGCCCTTGGACTCGAGCACGGTCAACACGATCTTCGAGGCGCTCACCGCGGGCGCCAGCTTGGTCACAACCAAGGTCCGCTGGTCGAGCGTCGGCTGCGTGTAGACGGTCTTGGTGCCGTCGTCGAACATGTATGAAACCCGGCTGACGGTGCGGTATTTCGCCCATTGATCGGTGCCGTCCGCGCTGATGTGGTCCCAGCCGGGCACGATCCCGATCGAATCGATCTGGTAGGTCTTGCCCAGATCGATGGTGATGACCTGACCGTCGACCTTGTAGGCCCGCACGCACGACCACGCCTTGCCTGCCTGCCCACCGAACGCGTCCATGCCGGGGGTACTGCCGGGCGGGCACTTCGACTCCGCGGACTTCGGCTGAATGATCGAGCTCGACGGCGGAGCGGGCGAGGTCGAAGGCGCGGCGGAGGTCGGCGGCGGCGTGACCACCAGAACCTGGTCCTGCGCTGTGTTCTTCGCACCACCGCCGGTGGTGATCAACAGCAGCAACAGCAGCACGGCGATCACCGCGGCCACGATCAACGCGACTTTGGGTTTGCGCAACTGGACGAGCGCGTCCTTGGCGACCTGCTGCGCGGGGGCGAGCCGGTTGGCCGAGGCCGTGGACGGACGTTCCGGCTCCGGCTCCGCCTCAGCCTGCGCAGTGGATCGCGCGGCGACCGAGGAGAAGTCGTTCCCGAACTCCATAGCCGGAGTGGAATCCTGCGCCTGCCCGTTCAGCAGCGCGAGAATCCGCTCACTGGCCTTGGGGCCGTCACCGGTGCGGCGCCGCGGCGCGACGTCCATCGGCTGCGAGTCGAGATCGGGCAACCCGAGCGACTGGACGCTGATAGCCGCGCTGTCACCCGGCTCGGCGCTGCCGCCGAAATCCGCGCCGACCGTGGACGACGTCGTGGAGGGCCCGAACGAAGGATCAGCGAGCAGTGCGTCGAGGACCGCACCTCGATGACGGAGAAACACATCTCCCGGGTCCTCGGCGGGCATGTCCGGATCGTATCCGGCCCGCGGCGCTCGCCGAGGCGGCCGCTATTCCCGCTGGAGAGAACAGCCGACCGGCCGGGTCAGCGCTTCTTCTCCTCGGTCACGAAGTACTCCGGCGGCACGTCGAAGACGCGAGCCAGCGCGATCACCAAGTCCAGGCGCGGGATCGCGTCACCGTGGATCAGCCGGTACAGGCCGGACTGCGACACCGGCACGTCCGGGTAGGCCAGTTCCAGGTGCTGCGCCAGTGAGTAGAGCGTCAGCGACCGCGTCGATCCGTCCTCGGTGGAGACGACGGATTCCGCGATCAGCTCCGACAATCGGCTGGAGAAGATCGCCGCGGCGGCCTGTCTCGGGGTCAGCGCGTCCCCGGCGTCCTGATGAGGGAGTTCGCCGCCATCGGAATGGGTGTCCGCTACCACGGTGATAGACATTAACCGACCGCTCCCATCAGCTCACGCGACGGCCACCGGGTTGCGGAGGTGCAACCACGGGTCCGGATGCCCCCGCGGGATGCGCGGGCGGGCCGTCGACAGTATCGAAATATCGTGTTTCGCCTCTCGGCTCGATCAGGTCGACCCGCACCGTGCGCATCGGGATGCTCACGTCCACCGCGGTCGCGCTGACCTGGTTGATCGCGAGATCGACAGCGCGCCTGCGCGGACCGCCGGGCTCGCTGATGGTGACCGTCGTGTGCGCGTTGGACGCACGCGGCGGCAGATGGTCGAAGACCGCGATGGTGGCCGGCGTCTCCGCTTCCCCGTTTGCTGCGCCGTGCCCGTCGCCCGGGTCGGCCAAGCGCATCGAGCGCGGGTCGCCGACCGCGGTAACCAGTTGACGCCAGCTGTCCGGCCGCGCCGAATGGATCTCCACGTCCGCGCCGACCACCATCGCCCGCAGGACGATCTGCTGGGCGACGGGCAGCTTGGCATGGACGTCGATGGTGCGTCTGCGCGGGTTGAACCGGGCCGGGTCGAACAGCGGCAACGCCAGGGTGTGACGTGGCTGGCCGCTGATCGCACCGAGGATCTGACCGTTCGGGCCGATCGCGATGGCCAGTTCGGCGGCGAGGTCCTCCGGCGCGATGTCGGCGCCGGACTCGAAACCGCGCAGGGCTCGGATCGAGTCGCCGGTTGGCAACGATGCCAGCAAGGCCGTGGACTGGTCGCCACCCAGTAGTCGCAGGTAGTCCGGCAGTTCGGTGGTGACAGCCGGACCGATGAACCGGACCAGCGCGCGTGGCCCCTCGGTGTCGGAGGTCAGGCTCACCACCAGTGTGGTGCGGCCGCGGTTCCAGGTCCAGCAGTCGTCCAGACCCACCCCGCCCAGCCGGGACCAGTCGATCAGGAAGCTGGTCACACACCGGCCCGGCAACGACGTCTGTAGATTGCTCCAGGTTTCCTGGAGGTCGGAGAGTTCGATTCCCGCGTGCAGCAGGCGCGTCGCGTCCCGCAGGGCGGCGGCCGGCAGCGCGTGCGCTGCGATACCCCGCTCGCGCAGGCGGCCCGCGATCCGATGCGTGGCGCTGGCCAGCGCTTGCGGGGCGACCACCGCGCACGGCCCGCGCTTGCTCAGCGCCGCCAGATTGCGTTCCTGATCGAGCCGGACCACCAACCAGGTCAGCCGGTCTCCCACCACGGGGTGCGAGCCGATCAGCTGGTCGTAGAGCATGCTGTAGCTACCGCTGGAGCGGACCCGCTGACCGGTCGTGACGATGTCGATGTCGACCGCGATGCCGAAGTGGTCCAGCATCGGAAGCAGCAGGTCGACCGGGATCGTGTCCTCGGTATAGAGGGTTCGCTCGGCGATGACGGTGGGCAGATCCAGGTTCGGCGCGAGCTGGATCATCGCGATCAGCGTGTCACCCGCCTCGTTGACGCCGCACACACCCGCGGCGACCTGCACGTCGCGAATGCGCGCGGTCTGCGTGCGTTCGCGCGCCCGCGCGGTCCGGCCGGTGCGGTAGGCCACCCAGTCCAGCAACCAGCGCATACCGGTCCGTCCGTTCACCCGGACGGTCACCGTCACGACCAGGACGGTGACCACCACCGCGCTCACCCACCACGGCGTCTTGGCCGACAGCCCGACCAGCAGCGGGCTGCCGACGACGACGAAGGCGGCGAACGGACCCCGCTCGACGCCGGCGACCCGTACGCTCGGAAAGCTCACCGGCGCCTCCGCATCGCGGAATTCAAGTGGCTGCCGGCCAGGCCGAGCAGTACGGCGGCGAGGATGACGACGGTCGCGGTGATCGCGGGACGCAGGTCCTTCGCGCGCGGCGGAGGAGGCATCGGCAGTTCCGAGGACTGGAACAGGCCCGCGGGTTGCTGCGGCGGTGTGCGGTAGCTCAGGGCGGCGAGCGGATCGACCATGCCCGCGCCCACCATGTTGTCGATTCCGCGTCCCGGGGCGTGCGCGCTGGCTTGCAGGCGGGAGGCGATCTCGCGTGGGGTCTCATTGGGGAAGCGCGAGCGCAACAGGGCGGCCACACCGCTGACGTAGGCCGCGGCGAACGACGCGCCGCCGACGGGCACGAGCTTGTCCGGTTCGCCGACGCCGTTGATCAGGCCACCGCCGCCGGGGCCGAGCGATTCGATGCCGGTGCCCGGCGCGGCGACCGAAACCCACGGTCCGGTGAGCGAATCCGGCATGGGCGCGCCGGTCGCGGTGGTGAAACCGACCGTGAGCACGTCGGCGCCGAACCATCCTGGTGTGGAGATCGTCTTCACGTCGCGCCAGTTGCGCGCGTCAGCGGGGCGTGTCGGGTCGACGTCCGGGTTCTGCGTGCAACCGGCGCCGCCGCCTGCGTTGCCCGCGCCGGCCACGATGAGCGCGCCGCGCACGTGGACGGCATAGCCGATGGCCGCCGACAGCATGGACTGATCGGGCTGCGCGTCCACCGGCAGACAGATCGGCAGTGACACGGTGATCACACCGGCGCCCTGGTTGGCGGCGCGAGTGATCGCCCGCGCCAGCGTCCGGATCTCGACGGCGGTCCGCTGGCTCGGATCAGAACTCGGGTGTTCGGGACTGAACGCGCCGGAACGGGTGCGGATGGAGATGATCCGCGCGTCCGGCGCCACACCGGAGAATCCGTCCGCGGGATCGGAGGTGGCCCCGATGATTCCGGCGACCAGCGTGCCGTGTGCGTCGCAGTCGGACAGCCCGTCGCCACCCGCGGCGAGATAGTCGCCACCGCCCACCAGGTTGGGCAGGCGCGGGTGCGGCTGCACACCTGTGTCGATGACGGCGACGGTCACGCCTGCGCCCCGGCTGAGCGCCTTGGCGCGGCGCAGATCCAGCGCCAGTTCCGCCGGCGGAGTACGGCTGAGGTCGCTATCGGGCAGCGCGCCCGCGGCCAGGCAGCCCTTCTGCTGCTTCATCGGCTCTTCGGGCCCCGGCGGGTCGTCCGCGGGCGGCGCGCCGACCACGACCTGCGGCGGCTCCAGCGCGACGGCGGGGGCGGCGGTGATCGCCAGCATTACCCCGGCGAGAACCGCGACCGCGGCACTGCCGACCTTCATCAGATCCCTCGCATAGCGGTGTAGACGCCCATGATCCAGAAGGCGAGCACCGGAACCACCAGGATCAGCGCGTACTCCACCAGATCGATGACACGACGGGTGACCGGGGACAGCCGCTTGCCCGGCAGCCGGAGCGCGGCCATACACGCCACGCACGCCGCCAACGCCACCACGAGTCCGACCACGAGACGTGCGACCGGGGTCTCGTAGGCGCCCACCTCGACGAAACCGACACCGCAGACGGTGACCACGGAGCCGGCGATCAGCGCGATCGCCTGGACGCGGTCGGGGTGCCAGCGAGCGCGCATCGCCAGCAGGCCGCCGATCGCGGTGCCCATGACGATCTCGCGGATCCCACCGGGGCTGGCCGCGGCCGAGATCACCGCGGAAGACGCGAGCACCGTGGAGATCGCGGCGATCAGGCCACGCAGGCTGGTCACCGCGAGCCGGGCTCGGCCCTCGATACCGGCCTCCTCGGCAGTGCGCTGCCGCTCGCCGACCGCGGTGTGCTCGTCCCCTTCGCGCACCGTCTCCGCGTCGAAGATGTCGGTCAGTGTCGTCGGGGAGACCTCGTTGCCCGGGTCGGGCAGATCCGGCGGCCGGATGCGCGCGATGACCACGGCCAAGCGTGGCGCCGTGGTCAACAACACGATGCCGACGAACGCCACGCCGCCGGCGACCTGCCCGACGGACAGATCCACGTAGGTCAACGGCAGGGCCGCGATGGTCAGCGCGATGCCGAGCACCGTGACCGCCATCAGGGTCGCGATGCCGATCCTGCTCAACCGCATCATGGTGGCGGCGGCCACCGCGGCGACCACGGCCCCGGCCGCCAGATTGGCCGCGGCGAACGGCCCCGGCTGGTCGTAGGCGGGCGGCACCAGCATCGCCCCTCCGGCGAACAGCAGCGGCGTCGCCGCCAGCGTCAGGCCGAGGGTGATCGTCGCCGCGGCGTTGCGCCTGCGCGACAGCGCGGCGCCCGCCCAGCACAGCCCGCCGAGCAGCAGGGCGGGCAGGCCGCACCACAGGGTCGACCCGGTCATGGTCCACGACCAAGCCAGCATGGCGGCCACCGCGGAGGCCCCGATGCCGAGCACGGCCAGACCGACAATCGCGGCGGTGTTCGCGTCGAATTCGGCGAACTCGCGCTCGTTGATCAGGGCGAGCGCGTCGGTGATGTCCTCGACCACCGGCGTGAACACCTCGGCCGACTCGACGACCGACAGCATCAACACCGTGCCGTCGTCGATGTCGTGGTCGGCAAGGCTGCGCCAGCGTGGAATCGGCGGCTCGCCCGGGCGGGCCAGGCTCCACTGACCTTGCGGCGGCGTGAAATCGACGTTCTCGTCATCGATCGCCGAAGCCAGCACGACCAGCAGGTCGTCGATGAAGGTCTCGATGGTGAACTTGGTCGGCACCACGACGTCGACCTGATACGTGGAGATCATCACGGCGATCCGGGCCCGTGCGACCTCCGCCGACGGCTGCGTCCCGGCAGGCGCGGGCGCGACGGCAGTGCTCATGCCTCCGCCTCGCTGATTCGCTCGCTACGCCCGCTCATCGCCACCCTCCGCGGTCACCGGAGTTGTCGGCGCCGCTGGAGAGGTATCCAGGGAATCCATCGGCCAGCCATGCGGCCAACTCTTCGAACGCGAGCACGGTCTCCTTCTCCAACAGCCGCAGATCGATCTCGCCGCCCTCGGCCAAGTGCGCGTCGTAGGGCAGCACACAGGTGGGGCGCTGCGCGCTCTCGAACAGTTTCTCGATCGCGTCCACGTCGACGGTCGGCTTCAGCGGCTGATGGTGCACGATGCCGACGATCGACTTCGCGATCAAATGTTGCAGGCCATGGGAACTCAGCCAGTTCAGTGTGGCCACCGCGCCGGTCACGCCGCCGACGGTGGCCGGAGTGACGACCACGACGGCGTCGCTGGTCTGCAACACCGTCGACGTGACCGAATCCAGCACGCCGGTCCCGCAGTCGACCACCAGCAGATTGAAGTGCTTGCGCAGCACTTCCACGGCGGTGCTGTACTCGCGGCCGGACAACGCCTCGGTGGCCTCGGTGCTCCATGGCGACGCGATCACCGCGAGATCGGAGGAATTGATCGAGGTGAACGACTGCACCGCGGAGAATGCGTCGAGGTTCTGGGACTGCGCCAGATCGCGCAGCGTCAGGCCGTACGGGTGCCTGCAGGTACGGGTGGAGAGATCGCCGAAGTCCGGGTTCGCGTCGATCGCGACCACCCGGTCCGGGCGCAGGCCCGCGAAGGTCGACCCGAGCGTCGCCGCGGTGGTGGTGCGGCCGACGCCGCCCTTCACGCTGATCACCGCGATCTGATAGGTAGTGGTCAGCTGGGTCCGGATTCGCGCTTTGCGATCCTCGGCACGCTGTTCGGCGGGCGAGAGCCCGAGGTTGAAACCGACTTTGTTGAGCGCGCCCCGCATTCCCGAGGAGGAGCGCAGCTGCGCGCGTTTCGCGGCGGAGATGTCGGCGAGCAGTTCGATCGAACTGAGCGCGGCGGGCAGCACCTCGATCCGCGGCGTCGGCTCATAAGCGGTGCGGTCGACGCGCTCGGGGACCCAGGGGGTCGCCGAGCCGGACGACCACTCCTGATTCGCGGATGCGGCGTCGGTGCGCGCGATCGCTTGGGACGGCGTGGCGGACTGCTGCTCGGCCCGGTACTGCTCGGCGGACCGCTGCTGTGCCGAATACTGTTGCGCTGCTCTCGGCGCTGCCGCGGGCGGCGCCGAGTAATCCGGCGAAGGCGTGCCCGCCTGCGGCGGAGCGGAATTGAACTGAGGTGGTGGCGTACTCGTCTGCGCGGGCGGGACATTCGCCTGGGGCGGCGGCGCGCTTGCCTGCGCATTCATTTGCGGCGGCAGCGTGCTCGCGCCAGTCGGCGGCGTCACCATCGCCTGTGTGGAGCGTGGCTCGGATTCCCCGGCGGGCGACCGTGGCTCACGCGGAGCGCCGATCACGGGGTCGACGAGGGTGGGGTTGTCGGCGTCCTGCCGGGTCTCGGGGGCGGGGCCGGGTGCGACGGCCGCGTCGCTCAGCTCGTTCGTCGGTGCGAAGTACGCGTCGTAACCACCGCGAGCGCGCGCGGACTCGGCCGAATGACCGTTGATGCTCGGTGCTCGGTTCATTTCCGTCGTCCTCTCGACAAACACGGTCCGACGTTCAGTTCAGTCTGCTGGTGTCGAACCAACTTCGACCGGGCAGCAGGTCGACCAACGCCCCGATACCCGACCGCAAGGCCGCGTCGTCGCCCGGCGCATATCTCGCCCACTTCTGTCCGTCCATCGCGACGCTCGGCGTCACGATGATTCGCCCCGACAGGGTATCCAGCACGTTCACGCTGAATTCGGGCTCCGCCGAGCTACCGTCATGGTGCTCGATCATCACCACCTCCGCCCGTCGTACCACCTCGTCCAGAACCCGGCTCAGCACCGCGGCGGCATGCGGTTCCGCACCGAGTTCCACCAGGGCACGCCGCCGTTCGTCCTGGTCGTCGGGAATCTCGCCGAATTGCTCGACCGGCGCGGCGATCGACTCGAACCGCAACGCCTGCGCCGGACCGAGCGCGGACGCGACTGCGGCCGACAAGGTGTCGAGCTGGCGGTCCTGCTGGAACACCGACTGAATGACGACGTGGTCATCGGAGCGCACCGCGAGCACATGGGTCTCGCCCGCGCGCACCAGCGACATCCGCAGCATTCCCTTCGACTCGCCATCCAACCCGGTATCCAGGATCCGGACATCCATTTCCACATCCGGGCGGTACAGACTGGTGAGCCAATGCTCGACCACCGGGTGCACGCGACCGTCCTCGAGCACACCCACTTCGGTGAGCTGCGCGGCGACTACGGCATGCACCCGATCCCGATCCTCGATGCGGTAGATATTCGGCAGCAGCGCCAATACCGGCGGATAGGAATCGATGCCGACCAAATGCTGTAACAGCAGGGCGGCATCGACATTCAGGTCGATTGCTACTGGATCGTCTTCCACACCTTCCCCGAATGCATTGTGATCATCTCCCTCGACTCGATATTCGACCTCGGCGCGCTTCACCGGGGAGGTTCTGCGGAGGCGAGCACCGCTTCGTCTTCGTCCGGCTCGATGACGCCGACCGCCAGTACCAGTTCGGGCGTCGGCTCGTCCCTGTCATCGCGGTCGTCGTACTCGATGACCCCGATGACGGGAGCTTGCTCGAGGACCGGAACATCTTGAGCTTCGCCTGGTACGAACACCTTCGACGACTTCTTCTCGTCGTTACGGCGTCGTCGCATCCGCGCCTTGGGCGCGACCGCACCGCGTGGCGGGCCCTTGCGGGCCATCGGTCCGGACGCCGCTTGCTGCGGCATGGCGCCGAATGCCCTTCCGGCTCCGGGCGTCCAGTTGGCGGGCATCCGGAACCCGGTCGAGGCGCCCGGCATCGATCCGAGGCCACCGCGAGCCATATTCAGCGCGACGAGACTCCCGGCCCCACCACTCAATCCGGCCAACGTCGGCGAGTTCTGCGACGTGCCATAGAGCCAGGACTGGTCTGTGGCACCGTCTCCTACGCCGTTCGCTCCCGAATCACCGGACCAATTACTGGGATCCGCGTTCGCCAATTGCTCGGGATCGGTGCCCGGGTTCGCCGGATCCGTCGGCTGAGTCGGATCGGTCGGCTGAGTCGGATCCGTCGGCTGAGTCGTATCGGTGGGTTGGGTCGTGTCGGTAGGGGTCTTGTCGCCGACCGATTCGGAGCCGCCGTTATCCGATCCGGTCAACCTCTCGCTCGTCGACGAGGTCGACGTATGCGTCTGAGTTGGACCGCTTTCGGTATTGTTGGCCGGATTGTCGTACGACGGGTATTGCGTCTGCGGGTCCGGCCCTGCACCGCCGGTAACAATGGGCGGCGCCTCGATCGGCGGCGGCAGTGCGGCGAGCGTGGGCACCAGTGCCCCGGCGTAACCGGCCATCACCCCGAGGGCGGCGCCTCTGAGCGCGAGCAACTCAACTTCGGCTTCCGCGACCGCGGGCCCGCTCAACGGGCCCATGCCGCCGACGAGCGCGATCCCCTCCTGCAACCGCACCTGGGCAACCTTGGCGGCGACCGCCGCCATGGCGGCCTTCGCCGTGGAGCAGATGTCAGCCGCTCGGTCCAGCAACTCGCCGGTCGTCTCCGCCACTGTGGCCTGCTCACGCATCCATGCCGCGTGTTTACGGAACGCAGCCTGCGCCTGCTGAGAGGTGAGCGCTTGAAAGGTCCCGCTCATCTGGAGCATCGAGCCCTCGGTGTTGGCCGCGGCGGCATTCAATTGCATGGCCATAGCCCTGTAGGCATTCGCGGTCAACCGCGTCGTGGTAACCCCATCGCCGGCGAGCAGCGGGGCGATGATCGCCTCCGGTGCCAACGCGCCGAATACGACAGCAAGCATCTCATCAGCTTTCGCTCGGGCTATCCAGGCCTAGATGGCCGCTGACGCGATGTCCACCTGGGTACCACCGACCATGTCACCGGCGGCGAAGGCGACACCGACCTCCGGCAGGGCAACCGCGCCTTCGCTTCCCATGGCGACTCCGTTCGCCGTGGTGGGAAAGAACAACCCTGCTTGCTTGCCGCATGCGGCGGGAATGAGCGCGCTCACGTCGTCGAGACCCGGCGGAAACGGGACAGCGACGGGCGCGGCCGCACCGAGCATCAGCATCAAGTCCTCCGCGCTGACGCCGAGCTGGGAAGCGATAACCGGGAGATGATCCGGATCAACAGCGAGATACATGGAAGTCTCCTAACGACCGGCACCACTCTTGGCGAGTAGTACATCGAAAACGCTAAGGCATTCCCAGAGGTGGGAATGCCGTGAAAATGGGGCTGCACGTGGGATCTTGCGGGCCGCGGCGCCCACTCGGACCGCACCGGATCCGGCCCGAGGAGGTTCAGGGCTCAACCGGGCCGCCCGGTCGGCGGCCGCTCTGTGCGACGACGTTCACGCACCTCAGGTCGGCAGCGTCTACGCGACCGTTTGCCGGTACAGGCACTGCGGCCGACCCTCGGCAGCCGGATGCACACGGTAGCCCTCGGCAGTACCGGCTCCTCGTTTCGTCCGGGTCACAACGGTATGCACCGGGCCCTGGTCGACGGCATCGAGATGTTCGACCCAAGAGCGGGGCCGACAGAAAGAAGTCGATGCCATCCATGTTCCGGAGAACAGGGACGGCATCGACATTCATATCGATGGAGATCGGTTCGGCTTCCAACTCTCCCACCACGAGTGTCAGGCGACTCGCCCGTCGAGGCCATAGGTGGCGGACGGGACCGCGTCGGCCCGACGACTACGTGAACAGGCCCGAAAGCCGGTGATCCAGTGTCTGCACATCGCCACCACTGCCGGAAATCTTGGTCACCTTTCCGTTCAGGTGCGCCATGGCAGCCTCGAGCGCACCCAGCCTGGAGTGAAAATCCCGAGTGATGTCCGAGAAGGCGTTGGCGCCGTCACCTTGGAAGGTTGCCAGCGTCTCATCCCAGCGCTTCTTGACATCCGGAATGATCTGGTCGCGAATGCGGCCGATGATTTGTTCGGTATCGGCGGTGAGTCCGTCCACCTGCCCGTAGACGTTCTTGATTCTTCCCATTGTCCTCAAACCTTTCTAGAGCTGTATCGGGTTTCGTGGCCGTCAGAAATTGAGGTCGATCTTCGACTGATCCTGGCCGATGGCGGAGGTGTTCTCCATCTGGTTGTTGGCCCATGTGCCAGAGGCGTTTCCGACGTCGGTCACGCCGTCGTTACCCAGCCGCGCGATCTCACCCGCCCGGTCCATACCCTCCGCGTCGGCCTGGATCCTGGCCGCGTCCATCGGATCCATGATGCGGGTCTGCAACATGTTGCACAAGCTCTTGATGTGCTCGTACGTATTGCCGACCGCGTTGTAGATGGCAGTGCCGATCTCACCCTCGACGGCGGCAGGGAACTGATGCTGCACTCCGGACAATGCTTGCCCGGCCGACTCGAACTCGCCCAGAATAGTGGCGAACTGCACTCGGGCCTTACTCAAAGTATCGTGGTCGATTTCAGTGGTAAAACTCATGGCTCCTTGCCATTCCTTTCGAACAATGTGTTTTTTGCCGCTCGGCACGCCTACCGAGAAGCCTCATAGTCGGCGGTTCCCGCCTCGCGTATCGAAGCTGTCGAGCACCCCCATGAGCACCGCTTTCGCCGTCGCGTCCTCCTGGGTGTCGTCCTCGTCGCATTCGATGACGCCGATCGCCGGCGGTCGCTCCAGCACCGGCACGTCGAGCTGTTCACCTGGTATGGAGTCCTTCCCAGGCCTGCCCTTGTCCTCCTTCCTGAGACACCGCGTCCGAGCGGCCGGGGCACTGACACCCCGGCAGGCGGCACGAGTACCGGACGCCATCGATTGTCGGCGCGTACGGTGCGGCTCCAGAGACGACGTCCTGGCCCCACGCATCCGGCCCGCGCTCACCGACACCCGAATCGGCCGTTGAACCGGCCGACGACAGCGCACGCTCCACCATTACGCCCATGGCGAGAATCGATGCCTCGTCGATGCCAGCGCGGGCGGCCGACACGGCAACCAACGACGCTGCTCCGGGGCAGCTGGGGAGGATCCGATTCGCCTGCGGCCCCTCGGCGACGTACACGTCGAACGGCATGACTCGCCCTCTCTCTACCGGGCTACACGGTCGGTCAACTGCCGACAGCGGCGGCGCTACGGCTGACGAGAGCGTCGCAGACCGAATCGGCGGTCTCATAGTGAATTCCGACCGGGACAGAAGCGTTGTGGTACGGATTCGGTTCGGTGATACCGACATTGCTGTCGATGCGAGTCACCCACAGCGTCGGCTTCGCGGCACCGAGTCGGGCACTGATCACGGGAAGTTGTTCGGTAGGAACTGGCACTGGAACCATCGAAGCCTCCAATCGATCGGTGCCACTCACACTCGAGCGGTACACCAAGAACGCTAAGCTATTCCCAACCTTGGGGGACAAAGGAACCTCGGCCGTGCGGCGCGTTCACTCCGGCGTCCACGCGGCTTGGACCAAGTCCTTGCGGGAATGCAGCGGCTCCACGAAGATTCCCCTTCCCACCGGCTGTTTGGTGGGCTTCACGTCACCGATGAGCATGCCGTCCAGCCTCGACCCATCGAGGATGACGCCGGAACAGTTGAGGTTCTTGATCTGCCCGAGAACGCTGTCGTACATCGCGGAATCGGCTTGGGCGATATTCCGGGCCGCGACGACATGCAGCCCGGTATCGCGGCCATCGATCATGAGCTCCCGCAACGGATCGAGCGGATTGAGCTGTCCGCGTTGGACAACCATATGGTAGTCATCGATGACGACGAAGATTTCCGGCCCGCTCCACCACGAACGATCCCTGAGCTGTTGCGGTGTCACATTGTCCGGCGGACGCCTGCTTCGCATCTTGGCGACGAACGGCGGCAGATTCTCGCTGAGATCCCGAGCGCTGGTCAGATAGCCGACCAACTGGTCGTCGGGCAAGGCTTCCATATGCTGGCGTCGGTAATCAATCAGCAGCACCCGCGCCTGGTCCTTGGTGAAACGGGTGCGGATGGACTCCAGCAGTGCCGATACCACCGTCGACTTTCCGGATCCCGACGAGCCCAGCACGACCAGATGCGTAGATACGCCGAAGTCGTGCACAGCGGGACCGAGGTCGGATTCCCGGACACCGAACGGCACGACCAGTCGCTGCGCGAGATCGGTCGGCTCGGGGATACGCGCGAGGACCTCGCTCAGCGAGACCTGGCTCGGCAGCAACCTCACTTCCGGTGCCGTACGACCGTCGTGTGTCCGCCGCAATTGGTCGGCAACGGCGGTCAGTCCGGCAGCAACCGACTCGGCATCGCCATTCCCGTCCGCACGTGGCAGTGCGGTGAGCATGTGCAATCCTTCAGAGGAAATACACCGGCCCGGCCGATTCGGCGGGATGGCCGCCACGACACTCCGCTGCCCGGTGAAAACCGTATCGGTCAGGTCACCCAACCGCATTTCCAGGCGGGTCTGCACCATGTCTTTGATCTGTGGCCGGATCGCTGCCCACCGCGAACTGCTGATGACCAGATGGATACCGTAATTGAGGCCCTGTACCGCAATGGATTCCATCGTGGGCATGTACTCGTCGTAGAAGGGCCCATTCGTCGCGAATCCGATGTCCCAACCGTCGACGACGATGAACACATCCCCGTGGACATCGCCGGCCGCGGTCAACCGCGCGGACTCGGCGGCGGAGCCGCGGCGACGCCGAAACTCACGCATCGTGTCGATGCCGAGTTCGGTGAACAGCGTCTGTCGCATGGCGATCAAGTTGTTGATCAACGCGAAAGTCCGTCGAATACGGTCGGTGTCACGTGCGGAGGCCACGGAGCCGACATGCGGCACGGTGCGAAGACCGGACAGGCCGCCCGAGAAGTCCAGGCAATAGAACTGCACCTGTTCGGGCGTGTGGGTCATGGCGGCCGATACGACCAGGGTCTGCAGCGCGGTCGACTTCCCCGACTGCGGGCCACCGACCACGGCCACGTGGCCGCCCGCGCTGGACAGATCGACCGACCACACGTCCTGGCGCTGCTGGCGTGGCTTGTCCACGATCGCCAGCGGAAGTTGCAGCGCGCCTCGGGGAACGGCACCGACGAGCTTGTCGAGGGTGGGCGGCGTGCCGAGCGGCGGCAGCCACATCTTGTGCGCGGGCCTGCCGTGGCCGGCGAATTGCTGCAGCACGGTCTCCATGATGGTCACCGGCTCGCCTTCCAACGCGGGCGTCGGCGCGACCGGCTGCGGCGCGGCGATCGAGGCCGGACGCGCGTCGGCGATATGCACCGCGGTGAAACGCTGCGGCGGCCGGTATCCGCCCCCGGCACGCCGCACCCGCTGTGCGTTGGCCGTGGAGTTCTGCACCGGCGCGGTGTAAGGCTCACCGACATACGCGGCTTGGAACCGTTGCAGATCGCCTGCGCCGACGCGGAGGTAGCCGGCGCCGGGCTTCTTCGGCAAGTGATAGGCGTCGGCGGTGCCGATGGCGTCGCGCGAGTCGCTGGTCTGGTTGGTGCGCAGGGCAACTCGGTACGACAAGTGCGCCTCGAGTTCGCCCATCCGGTTGGCAGGCACCTTCTGCGAGGCGAGCAACAGGTGGATGCGCAGCGATCGACCGAGCCGGCCGATGGCCACGAACAGTTTGGAGAAGCCAGGATGCTGTTCGAGCAGTTCGGCGAACTCGTCGAGAATGATCAGCAGCGTGGGCATCGGGGGCAGGTCCGCGCCTTGCTCGCGCACTCGTTCGTAGTCCGCCACGCTGGCGAAGTTGCCCGCGTCGCGCAGAATACGTTGCCTGCGGGCCATTTCACCGTTGATCACGTCTTCCATACGAGTGACGAGATCGGCTTCCTCCTCCATGTTGGTCACGACGGCGGTGACATGGGAGAGGCGGTCGTAGCCGAGGAAGGTGGCGCCACCCTTGAAGTCGACCAGCAACAGGTTCAGTACGTCCGGCGAGTGCGTGGCGATTGCCGAGAGCACCAGCGTGCGCAGGAATTCCGATTTGCCGGAACCGGTCGCGCCGATGCACATGCCGTGCGGGCCCATGCCTTCCTCGGCGGACTCCTTGATGTCGAGATAGACGACACTGCCCGCCGGATCGTGCCCGAAGGGGATGTTCAACCGCGAGCGGTCCGCGTCTCGGCGCCGGGGCCACTGCAGATCGATGCGCACCGCGCCCGGATCGGGCAGACCGACCATTTCCTCCCAGGAGGTACCGCCGCTGGCTTGCTCGGCGGCCACCGCCTCCACCACTGTGGACAGCCGGTACGGCGAGATACTGCGCGCCATCCTGGTCATCGCCGCCACCGACAGCGTGTCGGCGACGCCGACGCGACGCAGGCCGCGGACGGTCACTTCGTTGAGCGACCGGTCGTCACGCACGGTGAAACGCAGGGCCCGCGGCAGATTCTGTTCGGTGGCGCCCAGCCGCAACCAGGTGCAGCCGTCGATGCCGGAGATGTCACGGTCGCTCGCGGGCCCGGCGACGTCGACGAGCAGCAGGAAGTGCGTGCGATCCAAGGTGGGCTGCGAATTCGCCGAGAACGGACCGCGATTGAGTCCGGCGAGCACCTTGGTGCGCAGTTCGGCGACGGTGCGGTAGACCATCCGGCTGGAGCCGATGGCGTCGGTCTCGTTCGGATGCTGGGTGTGCGGCAGCCATTTCAGCCAGGACCATTCCGGCGCGTCCGGGTCGGACAGCACCGCCGCGACCGCCACCTGGTCCGGTCCGTGCAGCACTACCACCTCGGCGATCATTGCGCGGACCAACCCCGACACCAGGCGCGGGTCGCCGTCGATGCCCACCTGCGGCGCCGACAGCAGATTGATCGCGACCGGCATGCCGCCGACCGTGGAATAGGCCTTGGCGAAGCGAGTCAGCTCGACGACGCCGACCGGGTCCAGATCGAACGTGGGCGCGGCTTCGGGGACGATCACGCGCACCTGGTTGGCGATGCGCCCGCGGCCGACCCGCACGCGCAGGAACTGCGGACTCGCGACCTGCACCTCCCACATCCGCTTGCCGCCGATCAACCGGGCGATCTCGTCGGGACCAGGGTGGGTGTAGCGGAGGAAGGTATGCAGCTCGGCTTCCGCCGCGTGCACCATCTTGCGGTTGTCGGTGATACTGCGCAGGTAGTCCTTGCGTTCCTCGTTCAGGCTCGCCGCACCGCCGGAATTGCCCCCGAAGGCGCCGCCCATCATGCCGAACATCGACACGACCATCATGGCCGGGAACATCAGCGTCATCGGGTTCATGGCACCGCCGCCGCGGAACATCATGACCATCATCCCTGCCATGGCCGCGACCATGACCACGGGCATGATCATCCGCAGCCGCGAAGGCGGAACCGGTTTGGGCAGCTCCGTCGGCGGTTGCAACCGCAACTCGGTCACGGCGGGTGCTTTGGGACCGCGCACCATCCGTGCGGGCCGGACGAATCGGCGAGTGCTGGTCACTGCGTTCCCCCGAGCCCGGCGACGATCTTGTTGTTCGGAATTCCGTCGTGTTGGATGCGAGCTTCCTTCTGGGACAGGGCGGGTCCGACCGCGAAGAGCGAGATGATGCTCCACGGCGCGGGGACCGGGGCGCGCAGGGCGAGCGAGGTCAAGGTGGGATCGCCGCCGCCGCCGCTGTTCGGCTCGGTGATGAGGCCGTAGCGCACGCCGCTGTCGGAGACCCAGTAGAGCGATTCCCGCAACGGCGATCCCGGCTCGGTGCCGGTCACCTGCACGAAACGGCCGGTGTCCCTTGGCAGGTAGGCAGCGTCCGCGGTGGTGCCGCGTGAGGCGGCGGAGGTCACCAAATCCACCGCGCGACCCTGTTCGTCCTTCGTCAGCGGCAACTGTCTCCCCACCAACAGCTCGGTGGCCGCGTTCGGATCGTTTCCCGAGCGCGACCAGTGCAAGCAGGTCACGCCGGATCGCTCCGGGTCGACCAGGCGAATGGGACGCGTCGGGTAGGTGGCGGTGCCCGGCCACTGACCTGGACGCAGGTTCGCCGCGATCACGTCGGGCCCGACGGTGCGGGTCGACACCGCGCCTTGCGAGTCGGCGTTGCGCACCATCGCCGCCAGCACCGAGCTGACCCGCACCAACCCCGACTGTGAGACGAGGTAGTACGAAACTCCCTGGTCCGGTGTCGATACGGTGAGTACCGACCCGACCGGCGTGGTCAATCCATTGTTCAGCGTGACCGACTCGCCCTTACCCGGTACGTCGGGCACCCGCAACGGAGGAGCCTCGGGAATGGCGTTGACCAAGCCTTTGGACGCCGCCATCACCGGAGCGGTCGAATCGATGCCGAGCGCCATGGCCACCGCGGTGGTCGCGAGATCGATCGCGGCGCGCACCACGCCTTTCTCGGCGTCGCCGTACACCAACCAGGTCGTGTTGTCGTCGCGCAGCAGACGTGCCTCACCCTCCCCCAATGCGCGATTGGCGTCGCCGTCCACGGTGAGCGGGCCGCCGATCGCCGTCGTGCGCACCGCGGAGCGACTCACGGTCGGCAGACCGGTCGCGGGGTTGACCGGCGCCGCAGCACCGGTTCGCGCCGTGTCGCACACCGTCCACGACGAATCCCTCTCGCCGGTGTCGACGATGCTGCCAGGCGCACCGGGAATACCGACCCACGGCCCGCGGGGAAATTTCGACAGCTCGTCCCGGGAGACCTGCACCGGCTTGTCGGGGGACCCGACGATCAACCGGGCCGACGTCAGATTCAGCGCCGGGAACAGCCGGTTGTTCACGCGCACGAACAGCGCGCCGGTGTCCTTCTCCGCGATGATCTTCGAGTCCCCCACCTTCTTGGCGGGCTTGAAGAACGCCAGCACGGCGGCGCCCGCGATGATCACGCACGCGAGCGCGATGCCGACGGTCAGCGCGGTCGAGCGACCGCGCTGCGGGTCATCGATCATCGACGCGTCGCGCCGGACCAGCGCGTGCTCGATCCGGCGCAGCAGAAAGCGCCAGCCGGAAATCTGGTGTTTGGTCACAACCCGGAAGCGCGCCACCGGTTCTCGTTCCTTCCGCCGCCCTGCCACCACACCGTAACCAGCGGTTACGGCATGAATACGACCACTATTCCCAACCTTGGGAACAGTGGATCAGCGGACGCCTCACACCCGCGTGCTCGGCGCCAAACCCTCCAGCGCCGCGGTGACATCGAACGCGTCGATCGTCATGAGCTCCTGGTCGGTCATCGCGGCGATATCAGCGTTCTCCCTGGTGAAGCGATAGTCGCGCTCGGCTTCGGCGGCCTCGACCACGTTGCGCACGAAACGACCGTTGCCGGCCAGATCGATCAATCGCCTGCCGTTCTTGGTCTGCCCCGCCAACTCCTCGCACCGCAGCCGCAGCACCTCGCGTGCCTGCTCGGAGAGGATCGAGTCCTTCTTCCGCGCGATGTGTTCGGCGATCTGCACCAGTTCGTCTGCGCCGTAGCTGGCGAAGCGGATGCGCTTGGTGAAGCGGGACGCCAGACCGTCGTTGGACGCGAGGAACCGGTCGATCTGGTCCTCGTATCCCGCGATGATCACGACGAGCTTGTCGCGATCGTTCTCCATCCGGGCCAGCAGCGTGTCGACCGCTTCCTTGCCGAACGCGTCGCCGCCGGAAAGACCTTCCTGGATCAGCGTGTACGCCTCGTCGATGAACAGCACACCGCCGAGCGCCGTGTCGATCAGCGCGTTGGTCTTGGGGGCCGTGTGGCCCAGGTGGGTGCCGACCATGTCGTTGCGGGAGACCTCGATGACATCGGCGTTCTCTACGACACCCAGGCCTGCGAAGATCTTGGCGATCACACGGGCGATGGTCGTCTTGCCGGTGCCGGGCGGCCCCGAGAAGATCAAATGCTGCGACTTGGAATCCACCGCGAGCCCGCGCTTGGCGCGCACCTGGTCCATCAGCACGCCTGACTTGAGCCGGTCGACCTGTTCTTTGACCGAGTCCATGCCGATCTGCGCCTGCAGCAGATCAGAAGCCTCCGCGAGGAGACTCTCTCGCTCCGCACGCGCCGCGCTGGCGGCCGCCTCGCGCGGATCGTCACCCGTCTTCGGATCCCACTTGTTGGTGCGGGAGGCGATGAGTTCCGCGGTGGCGACCTCGAATCGGTACGCCTTGTCCCGAACCGCGCGCTGCCATTCCTCGCGCTCGGGCCACAGCGCCGAGCCCTGTAGTCCTTTGAGGACCTTGTCGGCGGCTTCGTGGTCGCCGTTGTGCCGCATCAGCATGCCGAGCAAGAAGTGCGCGTCGGCCCAGATGTAGGACAGACTGCCCGAGGAGCTGTCCTCCACGATCCGCTGCGCGCGCGGCATGGCCTCACCGAAGCGACCCAGATGCGCCAACGACTGCGCGGTCATCAACTCCGCGGCGATGTCCAGCAGACCGTCTTCCAGTACCGGCCGCGCGCTGCGCAGCGTGAGCACATCCGGCCATTGCTTCGTCCGGAAGTAAAGCGACATACGCACGAAATCGGATACGTCGTCGCGCGGAACCTCGTCGAGAATCGCCGCGGCCTCCTGCCATTCACCGCCTTCGGCATACGAGCACGCCTGTGCGATGGCGATCTGGTCGCGGTCGGCCATCGCGACGCGCAGGCCGTACATGCCGATCTCGACCTGGCACCACAGGGCGCGATCGACCAGACCCGCCCGTTGTTGATCGCGGTAGAGGTTGTGCACCGAGCGATAGGCGCCATAGATCACCTCAGAGGTGACCTCCCCCGCCATGGCGCGCCCGAGCCAGGCATCGCACATGTCCGGGTCGAGATCGGTGGCAGCCCGAAACGCTGCCGCCGCGTGCTGTTCGTTGCGCACGCCACCGGCGACCAACCCAAGATTCTGAACACCCGTGTAGAACGCGTCCTCGGCCGCTGACACTCGGACTTCCCTTCCGCCGATCTAGCCTCATCGAACGATAGATTCCGGCGGTCACGCCCAGGACTCGACTACTTCCCAGCAATGGGAATACCCCAGCACGCCAGCCGCCGAGCCGGGACATGCCAATTTTGAACGTGCCATCAGTTAACGGTATGTTTACCTCGGGGTCGGCAAACATCCGCCTGCAGACGACCCCTTAGGCGGCGGCTGGCCAGCCGCGATCCGGTCCCTCCAGCCGCCGCGCAGCAGGTGAGAGGCTCTGGCGAAATTTCTTGCCGCTATTTAGGTGCACACTATTGAACGTTCCGACAGAAGAGGGTACTGTCTGAACACAGATCGCCAGTCCCTCATCCTGACGATCTGAACCCAAGGCAACGGCCGGTGGCACCGGCAGGCCACCGGCCGTTGCGGGGGTACGACACCCAGGCCGGTAGCACGGTGTGTTTACGTCTACCACTGCCACCACTTCGACTCAGCAACCCATTCCCGTGCTTGGGAATGGGTTTTCTTGTGCCATCGATCGTCCGCTCAGTCGCGCGCCCCCGGCGGATCCACGCGATCGGACGACGTCACCCGCGACGGAGCCGCCGCCGCGTCGGCGAGATGGACACTGTCGACGCCCGCTTCGGCCCCCTTCTCCCGGACCAAGCGCAGCGGCGGTCGCGCGGACGGAGCGTGCACCACGGCCGGAACGTCCCGAGTACGACGGGTCTTGGTCCACGGGGTCACCGCGGGCCGACGGGCTTTCGGAGTGGCCTTCACCGGAGGTTCGGGCTTCGGCGGTGCGGGATTCGACGGGCCCGACTGCGCCACGGCACGCCCCCAAGGGGTGGACGCCGCGGTGGAGCCCTGCTGGGTGATGGGCGGAATACTCGGCGAATCGCCCATGACGGGACTCTCTACCGCGGACCGGTCCGCTACGGACAGCTGGCCGGCGGGCGCAACCGCGTCGGATGCCGAGCCGGGCCGGTGCACATCGGCGTCGGGCGTCGAGCGCGCCGAAACCTCGGGCATCGCATCACGATTGGCGACCGGCGCGGCATCCGCTTGCGCGGAGATGGCACGGGGGGTCTCGAGCCCGGCGGGTCGCTGCGCCGCCTCGAAATCCCCACCGTTGCGCGCGATATCGGGTACCGGTGATTTCCTCGCGGGATCCGCGGCCGGATCACGTGGGTCCGCACCGGCAGGTGTGGCCGACCGGTCGCCGGCCTGGACCGGACCACCCGCGCGGCCTTCGGATCCATTCCGTTCGACCGGCCGGTCCCCGTTACCTATCGCGTTCGTGGCATCGCGCATCGCGACGGGGACTCGCACGTTGTCGGTGCGGTGTCCGTCGAGACCAATGTTCCCCTGTGCAGCCGGAGCGAAGCGTGACCCGGGCTGTGCGTCGCGCCCGACCGGGAATTCCCGCGCTGCGGGGGCAGGACCGTGCGGTGTGGGAGTGTCCGTCGCGGTGTGCTGCGCCACATCGTCGAACGGCGTCGATGTCGTGAAGTCGAGTTCCGCGACGTTCTCGGCGAATGTCGCCGCGTGCCGCATGATGTCGTCGGCGTGATCATCGAGCACCTTTGCGAAATGCTGCACCGCGTCGGGGTCGATGTCCAACCGGGTGGCTCCGCTCGACGAAGGGATGTCGAGGGCGTTGCGGGTGGCGTCGTACACGATCCCGTTGACCATGTCGTCGATGGCCTGCTCGAGCGGTTCGATGGCTTTGCCGACGACCTCGGCGACGATGTAGCCGACCAGGTACTGCACCATCTCCTCGCACAGGCGGCGCGCAGCTGCCGCGACCAGCGGCGCGGACGGAGCCAGCGGCGGCGTCACCATCATCGATGCATAGGTCGCGGCCAAGGCGGCGAGTTCGGCCAATACGGCGATCTTCACCGCGGTGATCACTGTCGCCGCCACTTCGAGGGCCTGCCCCACGAGCTCGCAGGCGCTGTCGAGTTGTCTCATGTGGGTAGCGCTCATGCCCGCCCAGGTGGCGACCAGCTGCTGGTAGGACTCGCCAGAGTAGAAGGCGCCCATCTGGTTTATCACACCGGTCGCCGAGTCGTGCGTATCCCGCACTTGCTCGGCGAAGGTCCGGACATGCCCCGCGAGGGCACGCACATCGTCCTCGTTGATGTCCGGGTAGGGGATGCCGCAGATGTTGAGGAACAGCGCGACCTCGCTGGGGATGTTTATGGCCACGCTGCGTTCTCCTCCGCGGTCACCGGCTCACAGCACCCGCACGACGACGGCTTCGCTCGGCATACGTGACCATTTCACCGTCGAACCCGTGTAGGGCGCCTCGATGACCATCCCGTTGCCCGCGGCCAGCTGCACGTGCTCGGGCCCTCTCGTGCTGAACGAGCTGGCAGGGAACACCAGGTCACCGGGACGCACATCCTCGGGATGCACCCGGACCCCGCTGTAGATCTGCTCGTATGTGGTGCGCGGCAACACCACTTCCCCGTGGCTGGCCTGGGCGACGGCGTACTGGGTAAGGCCCGAGCAGTCGAATCCGCCGCCGCTCGGACCACCCGCGCCGCCGCCACCCCAGACATACGGCGTGCCGAGCCAGTTACTGGCGGCCAGTACCGCGTTGCTGCCGATCGTCCCGTCTGAGGGCACCATGCCGCTGCGACGCAACCGAGACGAGGACCTGGCCCTGGAACGCGTCCGTCGCCGCCGCCGAGGAGCGCCGCCGTGCCCGGCCTGCCGGGTCACCGGCGTCGCGGGCGGCATGATCTGCGCGGCCTGCTGACGCGCGGCGGCGACATCGGCGTCGACCTGCTTGGTGGCATTCGAGATGGTGGTCTGCGCGGCATCCAGCAACGCGGGACCGCTGAAGCGGGTGTCGCCCACCGCGGCGATCGCCTGTATCCGGCTCTGGAGATCCGCGATCTGGTTGGTCAGACGACCGCGGCTGTTGACTGTTCCGTCACCGGATTCGCCCACGGCCTTCTGCACGATGCTGTCCTTGCCCGCATGCGATTCCGCGATCGACAACTGCATGCCCTGCGCCTCGCCGTACCGACGCGCCGCCACGCCGGAATGGGCACCCAGGTCGGCGGCGATCGCTTGGGTCGTGGTCGCCGCCTGGCCGGCGGGCTGGCCGTCGCCGTAGAGCGCAAGCAGCGATCGGAGCACTCCGTCCAGGTCGTTCGTCAGTGCCGGTGCCATTCGACCGACTCGCCATCGCTCATCACCGACCGCCTCTCACACGCTTCCAAATATTGTGTCGCCCGAACCGATTCCGCCGTATTCCCATTCCTGGGTGGGTAATCGAACTATGAACCACTTCCCAGAATCGGGAAGCCGGGAGAATGAGGGTGACTTCTGAGAGGCGGTGGCGGCTGCATGGTAACGACGGCGACGAATACCCAAGCCAAGAAGGCAACGGCGTCCGCATCCGCCACTCTGGCGAGCTATGCCTCCGACGCCAAGCATGTGGTGCCGATCCATTTGCACTGCCCGCCCGGTGCGTCGGAAGGGCTGCGCGCCTTCATCGCGATGGCGGAGACCGCCATCCAAACCGCCGTCGACCTGCTCGGCCGCGGCATGCCCAAGCCGCCGCCGGACGTGGAAGAGCTGCTGCAGCCCGACTTCTACAAAACCCTCGGCAAGGGCGAAGCTGACGAGGAATATCGCAAAAGCGTCGACAAGGTCGAGGCCAAGCAGTTTCAACTGCTGCAGATGGACGACAAGGTGATCAGGACCTCGCAGACCGTGGCCAGCGAGCAGGCGCGGGCTGTGAAATCCATCCAAGATATCGTCGCCAACCTCAACGAAACGCTGAAGCGCGCGGGCACGCGCAAACTCAAGCCCAAAGACGAGCTTCCCTATCTCGAAGCTGTCGCCACCGCGGTGGACCGGGTCTACGACAAGGTCACCGCGATCGCCGAACTCAACGATCACATGGCCAACGGCGGCGGAAGCGGCAGCGGCAACGGAAGTTCGAGCGGCGGCCAGGCCAACGGGGGAAGCACCTCCGGCGGCAGCAGTGGCGGCGGCGACGGCGGACTGTCGTCGCTGTTGCCGATGCTGGCGATGCTGCCGATGGCGGCCATGCCGCTGATCTCGCAGATACCCCAGATGATGCAGAAGGCCGAAGAGGACAAGGCGAAAAAGGCCGAGGAGAACCAGAAGAACGGCGCTCCCGGACAGCCGGGCCAAGCGCCGCCACCCGGCAACCAGGCCGCGCCTGCCGTCGCGCCGCCGCAGGGCGCCCCGAACGCGCAGCCGGCCGGAGCGCAACCGGCCACCGCGCCGCCCGGCGGCGTCACCGCGGCCCCGGCGGCGAATACCGCGCCGCCCGACGAACAGAACGGGGCTCCGGCCACCGGATCACCCGGCGTCATCCCTGCTCGGCGGACCAGGGAGAGGTCCGCCGCCGACCGGCCCGACAGCCAGACCGTGCAGGATGCGGTGGAGGAGCGCGAACCGGATCGGGAAGAAAGCTCGGTCATCGACGCATAGTCGAGCGGCCGTTGGGTCGCCGCTCGAAGTGATCCCGCGTGTAGCTGGCTCGCACGCTCGATATCCCGGCTATCCGCCTGGCACGATCGGGGTCCGGCGGGCAGGCGTCGGCGCGGGCCGTGTGGATCAACGCAACTATCGGTGTCTGCCGCGTCGGTCACGTGAGCACGGCAGCGCAGCCTCCCCGTATAACCGCCGGTCTTCGACCGGTCCTTGACGCCCGGTATGGGCCGTCACCGCAACTCGGTCGGAATTGCCGGTTCCTGTGTGTGCCCTCGCCCCCATGCACAGCCCGGTTTCGCGTAGCACGGCTGCTGGCTAGGTATCGCGCGATCCGGGTCGCGGCGAGGTGGGTGTGAAACCCTACCGCACCGCGTCCGTACCTCCGAAAAACTCTAGACGAGTTCAGCTTTCACGCCTGCTCCGGCGGCGCCACCGGCGGCGGCGTCGAAGGCGCGACGACGATGGTGGGCGGCGGCCCTCCGGCGACTTCCGGTGCGGTGACCGAGGGAACCGTCTCGGGCCGAGCGACCCGCTCGGGCTGCACGGCGGCAGAGACGGGCGCCGGTGTCGAGACGAATTGCGGATGCAACGTGATCTGTTCGTGCGCGTAGACAGCGTCGCGCAGAGTCTGTCGGCCCGGTTCGTCGGCCAGCAGCAGCACCAGCTCGTTGCATCGTCGCTCGAAAACCATACTGCGCAACGGGGAAACCCCGGCATCCAGCCGCAGCTGGCCGATCTCCACGCGGCCCACGTCGACCCGCTGCCCGAGCATCGAGGCCGCCAGCAGATCGTCGGCGTCGCGCAGCTCGTCCCACAGTGCGCGCGGCACGACCCTCCCGGCTTGCAACTCGGCGAGGATCCGTTCCCGCACCGTGCGCGACGTGGCGGCTTCGGCGGGCACCGGTCCGGAACGTCCGACCTGTGCGTGGGCATCCGCGGCCAGCTCCACACATCGAGAAGCCACCTTCGCGTCGGGCACCGACGCGACATGCTCCAGGCCGGGGATCGAACCAGCAAGACCGAGGCGGTCAGCCGTGTCGGGGGTGAACGCGCGCAGGTCGACGTCGTAGACCGGACCGACAAGTCCTTCCATCGCCGCGTCACCGAATCGGGCACGCAAGCCTGGGTCGATCGGTCCGGACGAGACCAGGGCGGACAAGCTCGCGTTCGCTTTGCCGCCCCACGCCAGGCCGAATTCCGCCAGTACCCGCGCCGGATCCGTGACACCCTCCCACGGTGAACCGGCACCGTCGTCGGCCGCGAGCAACTCGTCCCAGTTCCACGGCGTGGAAACCTCACGCGGCAGGAACAGTCCTGCGGGCAACCAACCACGTCCTTCGTTGGAAGTGATGAAGACGCCGATTCCCCCTGGACCGCGCATCACCGCGACCGCCCAGGCCATACCCACCGGAGAGTCCACGGCGGCGAGCACGCTGCCGAGCAGCGTCTTGGCCAGCACCAGATCGTCGTTCACCCGGCTGCCCACCACGTAGGCGGGTTCGGCCTGCTTGTCCTTCGCCGAGGCGACAGCGGCGGCGAACGGGCTCGCGACCGGGACCGGCATGGGCGGCATGTCCGACCGGCCGGTCGCGCCGCTGGTCGGCTGCGTGGCGCCTCGGTCGTCCGGGCTCGCGTTGAGTGGCCCGACTCCACCGGGAGGCATGCCTCCGGTCGTCGGCGCGGTCACGCCGGTGCTCGACGGTCCCCCCGTTGTTGTCGGCGTCGCGCCGGCCGCGTTCGGCGTTCCAGCGCCATTGGTGCCGACCGATTCCGTCGGCGCGGCGGTCGCTCCGGGCACACCCGTACCCGTGGGCGACGCACCGTTAGGGCCGCCGGGCGACGTACCGAGCGGGTAGTTCTGGGCGCCGTCGGGATCGGCCGATGCCGGGCCTGCCGATGCCGGGCCCGCCGAAACGGGGCCTGCCGAAGTAGGAGCGGCCGACACGGGGCTGTCGCCTGGCGCCACCGGCGTCCTCGTGCCGCCCGGACCGTACTGATCGGTCGGGCTTCCGCCGAGCCCGGTCGGGGACGTGTGACCGGAGTCGTCCATCAGCCGCCGGATCTCCGAGGCGGCTTCCGATTCGTGCCGCTCATAGGCGGCCGCAGACGCCTGCAACGAGTCGGCGGTGCGGTCGTGTTCAATGGCCAGCGCCTCGCCCGCACGCTGGCGCGCATCGTAATAACGCTCCAGCGCTTCGTAGACCGGATAGGCGATCTTGCCGTAGGTGGGCAGGAAGTTGGCGAGCCAGTCAGCGGGCGGTTTGGCCCATTCCCTGGTATCGGCCGCGACCCGGCGGTGTTGGTCGGCCAGCTGACGCAAAACCGCAGGGTCGATTTCCATGCTGTTCGGCATGCTCGATCAGATCCTTTCCCACCACACGTCCCACTATTGTCAATCCTTCCCAGCCATGGGTAGTGCGCGGCGTTTGCCCGGTTCACGCTTTGATCAGTGGCATTGGGCCGTTGCGCTTTTCGTCTATTGCGGCGCCCGGCCCATCCTCACCGACCCGGACCCGCGGTGATGGTCGGGCGACGAGTCCGGGCGGCAGCGGGGCCCGGAGCCGGTGCGACGAAGTCCGGATGACCCACGATTTGCGCGTGCGCGTACACCGCGTCGCGCAGACGCCGGCGTGTCGCGTCCTCCGCCAGCAGTAGCACGAGTTCGTCGCAGCGTCGCTCGAAAACCATGGCGCGCAACGCGCTCATCTCCGACGTGTACCGGCCGTCGGCCTGATCGGCGCGCAACTCGCCCAGCGCGACCCTGGACACATCGGCACGCCGCGACAGCATCGTCGCGGTGAGCAGGTCGTCGGCATCCCGCAGCTCCTCCCACCACTCCTGCGGTACCTCACGGCCCGGCCGGAGCGCGCCGAGGATCCGCTCCCGTGTCGCAGGCGCTGCCAGCGCGGCGGGGGAACCCAGACCCGCCTTGTGGACCCGGGCATGCGCGTCCCAGGCCAACTCCCAGCATCGCACCCCGACCTCCGACTCCGGCGTGGTCGCGGCCCGCTGCACCAGCGCGGGAGCTCCGATCAGTTCGAGGCGGTCGACCAGATTCGGCTTCGGCGCGCTGAAGTCCATCGCCGAAGCCGCGGGGACTTCCCCTTCGATCGGCACGTCACCCAATTGCCGGCGCAACTCGGCACCGACTTCCTCCGAAGAGACGACGGCGGTCAGCCGAGCACCGGACTTGCGGCCCCAGGCGATTCCGAATTCGGCCAGAACACGCGCGGGATCGGCGACACCCTCCCACGCGCTCTGGGCCACCTCCCACACCCACGGCGTGGACATCTCACGCGGCAGGTACAGCCCGGCGGGCATCCAGCCGCGGCCCTCGTTCGAGGTGATGAACGCGGTGATGCCGCTCGAATGACGCATCACCGAGACTGCCCAGCCGAGCCCGAGGACCGCGTCGCCGCCCGCGGCAAGGACGCCGCCGAGCAGCATGCGGGCCAGCACCAGGTCGCCATCCACTCGCTCGCCCAGGACGAATGCCGGTGCGGCCGCCGACGTCATGGCCGCGCCCACCACGGTGCGCATCGAGTCGTCGGAGTCGTCCTTGTCCGCATCAGCACGCTGTTCGGTCCGTTCCGGCGGCTGCGCCCGGCCGGTGCCGCTCGCCCCGGGAGGTGGCGTCGCGCCCACCGCCGTGACTTTGGGCGCGGCGGCCGGTCCACGGGTTTCGCTCGGCGCGACCGTGGTCTGCTTCGGCTGGACTGGCGGCGGACCCGAGCCCGCCTGTGCCGCTGGAGCGGAGACCGATGATCCGGGAGGCGGGGCCGAGGCGGCGGGTGTGGCCGCTACAGACGATGCGGGCGGCGCGGCAGCAACAGGCGCCGCGACAGGCGGAGGAAGAATCAACGGCGGTGGCGCCGATGCGACCGGGTCGGCCCCGGGCACGGAGGAACCGGTGATCTGGTCGGGTGCGACGGTGTCGTGCGATTCCGCCGCGGAAACGGTAGTGGAACGGTCGGGACTCGCGGACTCGGTTCTATCGACCGAGACATCTTGGTCCCTTCCGTGTGAACCGTGTGCGTCCGCACCGGGCACACCTTGGTCGTGGCCGTCCTCCGGCACATCGTCATGCGAAGCCAGGGGCTCGCTGTCGGTGATGTGTGTGCGCGGCGCGCCACTCGCGGCAGGTAGACCGGGCCCGTTGTCGAGGACCCCACCGGGCGAATTGCTCACGGGGACGGTCGTCGTCCCACCGGGCGTGCGCTGGTCGGGCACAGGGTTCGTCGCCGAAGGGACGACCGGAGTGTCCTGCACCGGCTCCGGATTCGGTTGTTGCCCGAGTTCGTCACCGGGCAACAGCACCTCGCCCGGGTCCACAGTCGGTCGATGATCGACTTTTCCGGGGAACACCGCAACCGGCGAATCGTCCTTCGGCCCGTTCACCCGCGGTGATCCGTCTTGCCGTGGGCTGCCGGAGTGATCCGTGGCGGGACGGTTCTGTTGGTGGTCGCCACCGCTGTGGTCGTGCGCCCTGCGGTGTTCCGGCTCCCAAGGCCCCGGCTGGTTCAGCGCATCGCCGATCCGATTCAAACTGGGCAGGTCGTTCGGGCCGAGCGCGCCGAGCGCGGCTCGGACGATATCCTCGACGTCGTCCCGGGCGGCGTTGATTATTCCGGGAATCCGGTTCCGGATCGCCTGGGCGTCGGCTTCGTCTTCCTCCGCCGCGGCGGCCCGCTTCGTCGCGTTGATCCTCCGGGTGGCCTCATCGACCACGTCCAGGATCTTGTGGCGTGTCCGGTAGACGAGGTCGGAGAAGAAGCGAAAGGTGTCGGCTGCCGCCTCCAAGGCGTCGGCGAACGCCTGCGGATTCTTGCTCTGGCGCAGCATCTCGTCCTTGATCGGGTCCAGAGCGGCGCTGGCGCGAACCCGTTCGTCGAAGTCGCGGCGCTTGCCGTCGGCCTCGAGCAGATCCAACCCCGCCGCGCCGTCGCGCGCGAGACGTTCGAGCGCATCCCAGTCTCCCGGCGAAATCGCCGGCCAGTTGTCTTTGACGATCTCGGTCCAGTACGGACTGCTGCGCTCCGGTTCCATCAGCGAGTCAGATGGGTTCGGCGCTACGCACCGCGGCGCCGCCTTCTCGATCGTGGTCACCGTGCGCGTGGGAGATCCGTGCCGCGAACTGCGTGGTCGCCTCCGCCCGGCGGCCGTTGGCACGCACCGCACGCTCGAAGGTGGTCCTGATCCACTCCGTTTTCGCCACGAGTTGGCGGTCGAGCTCCGATTCGGGTCGCCGCGGCGCGACGAAGCCGTCGACGGTCCCTTTCGCCCGACCGCCGGTCGTGGTCATCGCCGTCCCCCACTTGTAGGCGGTGGCGATCACCTCGTGCGGCGGGTCGGTGTCGAGTCTGTCGGTCATTGTCGCTGTCCTGTCTCGCCGTTGCGGCGGTCGGCACTCAGGTGTCGCGTCGGAACTCGGATTCCTCCATGGCGCGATACGACGCCTCGGTCGGAAGATCGAACGAGTCGATCGTGTAGGAACGGGTGCCCTTGTACTCCATCTCGGCCCGCAGGCCCACACGCGATTTCGCGTGCGCCAACCGCGCGAGCTTGACGATCTGGGACGCCAGCCACTCGTCGCCGTTGTCGCGGGCGTCATCGGTGATGTACAGGCCGATGATCTCCCCGTCCCGGTCGCACCCGACGCCGACGGTGTGATCGGGGTTGAACACCTCGTAGGTCAGGTTCCGCCAGTCCGGCGGGGCGGCTTCGCGCTCACCGTCGTCGTCGACATCGAAGTCATCGACCTGGAACGAGTGCATGTCGGTCATCGGCTGCTCTCCGAGATTCGTTCGCCGGGGCGAGGATCGATCAAGTAGTCGGCTTCGTCGGACACCGATTCCAGACGCGCTGCCAGCGCGGACCACGCGGAGTCCTCGATGCGCATGACTTGGCGCAACTGCCAGAACCGGGCGCCGAGATACATCTCACCGGTGCCGTCGGTGGCCACATCGAGATGGTCTGGACCATCGGTGGTCGCGTTCAAGGTGACGGCCGTGAGCGGCGGGCGGGTGTCGTCGACGTTGATCAAGGTCGCGCCGCCGCCGGGAATGAAGCTCTGCCGCAGCCGGGCGCTGGTTCCGATCGCGACGTCCGCGCTGTTGGTGGTGATGGTGACCTCGGGATTCAACAGCAGTTGCAGCACCCACGAGCGAGCCGCCTGCTCGGGATGGTCGGCGTTGATCGCGATGGTGAGGGTGGCCGCCAAGTCGACCACGAGAACCGAATCCGTATTCGTGACACCGGCGATCACCAGACGCCTGGCGGTGCCCGCCGGGTACGGCAGATCGTCGGCGGCCAGGGACACCACGTCCGCACCGACCGCGCCGCCGGTCGCCGGGTGCGCCGAGACGGTTCCGGTGGCGATATCGATCGTGTAGGCGACGATCGTCTCCGAAATGCCGTCCGCCACCCCGGCCAGACGGACCAGCCCCTCGTCGTGCAGCCACCGCACCGTGTCCGCGACGGTGACGTCCGGGGCCGGCTCGGTCATCCTGCCTGCCCGGAAGCGGTGGCGATCGGCTCGGCCGCGTCGACGGGGTTCTCCATGACGCTTTGGTACTGCCGTGCCGCGTCGGCGGTGCTCTCCCGGATGGCGGCCATGATCTCGGTGACCAGTTCGGGGCAGGTCAGCCGAGCAGCGGTGCCCGGCGCGAGGTAGAGGTCGGTCAGCCTGCCCATCGCGTCGACTTCCGGGATGACCGCGCCGCTGGGCGACGGCCTGCGCGCCCTGATGTTGTCGATCTTCTCCCGCATCTCGGCGATCCGGTGCCGCAGATTGCGGGCGGCGTCCAAAGCCGCCTGCACGTCCGGGTGGATGGAACTCATGGCTCCACCTCGCTGCGCTCACTCATGCGTTACCTCCGGATTGGGTCGGTGTCTGGTTGCCCGGGCCGGGCGTCGGCGGGGTCACGGTCGGGGCTATGGTCGGCCGTTCGCCGATCACCGCTTCGGTGTGCGGTGTGTCATCGACATACATCAAGCGGTCCGGATGCCACGCCACGACTCGGTTGCGGTCGTTGCCATTGCCTCCCGCGTTGCCCATACCCGGCGCCATCGGCATGTACGGCATCATCGGCGATCCGCCACGCGCGGCAGTTGCCCCTGCGGCCGACGACGCGGCGAGTGGTTCGATGACCGCCGTGCGGGGCATGCCCGACCCCAGACTGGCCGCCGCGGCCACCGGAAGAGCGGTCGCCGCGACGGTTTCGGCCTCGACATCCGGGATGCCGAGACCTGGACTGCCGGCGGGCATCCCGCTCGGGCTGCCCGTCCCGAGGCCGCTGGGAATGCCGAGATCGTCGTAACCGTAGTCATCGACGCCGTAGTCGTCGTAGGCCTCCGACGGATCCGACTTGCCGAGCTGACTCAGTGGCATTCCGGCCGAAGTCATCGCACTCATCAAGGCGGGCAGCATCTGGCTCAACGCGCTGCTGTCACCGTTACCGCTTCCCTTGCCATCGCCGGTGCCTTTGCCGGTGCCGACCTTCGAGCCGACCTCGGTGGAATACCCGGTGATCGTCTCCGCCGAACGAGCGTTCTGTTCGTTGAATTTCGCCAGCGCGGCTTGGATACCGACTTCGTTCTTGGAGCGCATCGCCGCGAGGAGCTCCTTGCGCGCGGCGATGATCTCTTCCGGCGTGGGGTGTTTCGCTTTCGCGGTGCGGAATGCGTCGCTGTAGGTGTCGATTCCGTCGGCCAGCAGACCGAGACCCGTGCCGAGCTGGTCGAGCCATCCGCGGCGCCGGCCGAGTTCCGACGCCGCCTTCGCGCCGACCGGTTCCCAGTGCTGCATCGACCGCGTCGCCGAGTCCACTCCGTCGACGACCGCGAGGTGCGGTCCTCCGGCGAACTTGCGCAACGCGTCCGCGAATCCCTTCGCCGCGCCCGGCCCGGGACCCGAGTGCAACTGCTGGGCGAAGGTCAACGGGTCGACGGCGCCCCCCGCGACGGGGAACCTCAGCGCGGGCGGGCGCCGCTGGCCGATTTCCTGGACATCGCCGACGGGATTGGCCAGGCGTTCACCGCCGCTGCCGTTGATGGCCCGTGCGCCCTCGTCATCGCCCGCGGTGTACTCGGCTGCCGCCGTGCCGATGTTGTACGCGGTGCGCTGGATATCGGTGAGAACACCCGCCATGCCATTGAGCAGAGACGCGGCTTGCGCGTTGAGCTGCGGCACCGCCGCGGCGGAAATCGGGTCAGCTCCCGCGGGTACCACCCATCCGCCGGGTATCGCCGCCCCGGTATCGCGCGCCACCCCGGCGAGTTTCGACGCCGCAGCGACGAGTTCCTGCGGATCCACATTCAGCGCCATCGCGACCTCCTATCCTCGTCTGCCGCTGCCACATTGTTCGCGCGATCAGCCCGCGGGTACCGCGACAACCGGCATTGCCGCGTTCGCGGACTGATCGGCCGTGCCCGGCGTCGCCGAGGGCGCGCCCCCGTCCACCGGCGCGGTCACATCGGTGTCCTTCGGGTGCACGAACCCCTGGAACGCACCGAATTCTCCTGCCTTGTCGGACATCTCAGCTGGATTGCACGGTTTCAGCTCGCCGTCGACGATGACTTCCATCGTGCCACCCGTGTCGGAAGGGAATACCACGAGAACCGCCGTGCGCTTCTCCCAGATACCGACGTCTCCGGTCATCGCCTGGAAAGGATCGATGGGAGCGCCGATCTGCTTCTTGTCCGACCACTTCGACGACGTCTTCTCGTACGCCTTCTGCGCGTCGGTGCCGCTCTTGTTGCCGAACGCCGCGTCGAGGACTTGGGCGCGCATCGCGGAAACCTTTTGCGTGCGTCCGTCGGGGAAGGTGTAGACCACGCTGCCGTCCGCACCCGGTGTCCGACCGGGCGCCACCGCGGGCTGTGTGGAAGTCGTCGTCCCGGTCGGCGCGCCGGTGTGCTGCGTCGTGGGGGCCGTCGCGGCAGGCTGTGCGGCCGCGGGCTGCGCGACGGTCGGCGACGCGACCTGCTGCGGGTACACCGGATCGAGTTCGTCGTCGTAGCGACGCGGATCCAGCGCCGCGCGGCGGCTGTTCAGGTCCGTGTCAGCGCCGAAACGATTCCCGAGTGTCCCCAACATCAACGGCAGCATGGACATCGCGTCCAGGCCGGAACTCGCAGGCGACGTGGCGGCCGGCGACGGCACACTCGGAGTCTCGGGTGTCGTCACGCCCGGCGTGGTTCCGGTGGGGTCGATACCGTTGGGTGTCTGATTGTTCAGACCGGTGCGGTCCGTACCGGTGCCGTTCAGATCTGCCGGCGTCGTGCCGGAAGTCGGGTCGTCGAGACTGTCCAGGCCGGTGGGGAAGCCGCTGTTGTCCACGGCAGGCGGGGTCGTCTGGTTATTGCCGGTCGTGGGGTAGTTCGACGTGTCGACGTTCTGCGGATACCCCGTCGGATTGGCCGCGGCCGTCTCCAGCGCCTTCACCCGATCCTGGAGGTCCTTGGTCATCTTGTCGGTCTCGTCGGAATCACCTTTGATGTCTTTTGCGATGTCTTCCTGCTCGGATTTCGTGGTGTTCGTGATTTGCAGAGACTTTTCGCAACCTTCGGTGACGTACGTCATGACATGACGGTTTTCATCCAGATCCGGGGGCGGAGCCGCGGCTTGGGTGTTGAGATATGGAATGAGTTTGTTCTTATAGCCGTCTCTGGCGGTCTCTACGGAGACCTTCGAATTGTGGACCTTTTTCGCGACCCCGACGTCCCGCTTCTCCATCTTCTCGAAAGTGTTCACCAGCTTGTCGTTTACCATCGCGTAGTCTTCGAAGACGGCAGCCCTGACCGAATAATTCTTCAGGTCGACCTGCGGCACCGGCGCCTTGATCGGCATTTTTTCCGCGTTGCCCTTACCGAGATATTCCCAGCCCATCTGGAGAGTCGTGTGCAGGCACTTGTCGTCGCCCTTATCTACTTCCAGAAAATCATGAACCGCGATATAGAGCTTGAGCCGCTCCGCCGGCCACCGTTTGGAATATACGTCCGGGACATACAGGGTCGGCATGTCCTCGCTCATGGAGACACCAGCGCGGCCGAACTAGTGCCTCGATATTCCACACCCGCCGGACGCACCGGGAGCTTGTCCGGAACAGCTTGCGGCTCTTTCGGCGGAGGCGGCCCCGCACCGGGCCGGAAGCTCGACATACCGGCCGCCACACCGGCACCGGCCAACCAACCTCGGGCCGCATTGCCCGTCACGGCCCTCGTAGTCGCGACAGCCGGGCTGAACGCGCCCGAAAGTGCCCGTGCGGCCAGATTTCGGCCCCCCATGGTCGCGACCGCACCCCGGAGGGCACCACCGGCCCCGCCTCCGAGGAGCGAGAAGGCGGCGGATTCGGCGCCTCTACTAGCTGCGTCACCCCAGTTGCCGGTCGAGATGCCGTCCCAAAGCGTCTCCGCCGCGAAAGACCCCACCATGGCGCCGAACGTGGTGCCGACCCCCGGAATGGGAATAAGCGATCCGACCGCGCCACCGGCGACGGTGGCCGTTGTGGTCACCGCGAACTTGGCGACATCCTTCCATGGAATACCGAAGAAGCCCATGAGATCACCTTCCGGATGCTAGGCGGAGTGCCGGTCCATGACGGTCGGCCGTCCAGTCTTCACCTGCGTTCATTGCGATCGACACCACCTGGGCCGAAGGCTCGCAAGGCCCGTGCCTCACCACGGCAAAGTCCGCCTCTCGATCGAACCCCTCACCATCGACCGGAGCGGGCATACGCGACGATCGACCATGAGTGAGACCTACTTTCGACGTCTTCATTGTCGAGGCTTCCCAACTCGGGGAAGTGCGACGCTGGTAGAACCGGAAGGGCCGGACCGCATCCATCTACACTGACGAGCGCGAAATGTCCAGGCTGCCAACCAGTTCACAGCGACTTATGAGGAAGGGTCGGATGAACATCTGCCACCCGTTGCTCGAAGCTACCGCTCGGGCGTCCTCTATCCGCCGATGGCCACAGACAACCGGGGGAAGGTCATGACCTCTGCTGAAATCTGGCCCGCTGAGGTCGAAGCAAAAGAGCCGGAAACGGCGGAAGATCAGCGGACCGGGCCCGCGACGCCGTGGTCGAGCCGACCGGATCAGCAACGGTCACGACCGGGCACGGCTGCGCCGGGACTGCCGAGCGGTCCCCCGCCGCCCGGCCAGCCGGGCGCTCCTGCATCCGGTACCTCCAGCGGTGCCGGGCAGCCGGGGCCTCCTGGGGGGCCGAGTGTTGCTGTGCAGGCCGGTGCTTCGAGTCCACCCCCGGCGAGCCTGGCGGGCGTACCTGGCCAGCAGTCGGGCGTGAACGTGCCTGGTCAACCGGGTGGTGTGGTGGCTCCTCGGGTGGAGGCGGCGCCGGGTGGGGGTGTGGGTCGGGAGCCTGAGCCGGAGCCGGAGCCGTTGGTGGATCCGGA
>NZ_JBFAXY010000015.1:0-181360 GCF_040681035.1 Nocardia sp. NPDC051911 | reverse complement strand
AGGCCACAACAACCGACGCGACAACACGCCGGAAACGGGATGCCAGCTGGCCCACTTCAGCTAGCGAGACTGGCCACTTTCACTTAGCGCCATCAACGTCGCGGGTTTATGCTGACCAGCTTCACGAGCAGGGATCGACTTCGCCAGATGCGCCGGGAGATCGTCGGGATTGAACAGGCGCAGTCGGATTGGTCCGTCCTGTTCGACGTTGGCGGTCTGGTAGAGCGATACGGCCTGGTGCTTGGTCCGCGCACCCACGATCCGGTACATCCGCACGCTGCCGTCGCGGCCCTTGTGCTTGATAGTGCCGCCAAGAATTTCGATCCGCAGGTCCGAGGTCGTCAGAGTGTCGAGAGCAAGCTGGATCCGCTCCATCTCGTCCGAGGAGTAGCGCTCGCGCACGCCCACGCGGTGCGCCGCGAACTCGTCGCGAAGCGCGAAGCGGCTCCGGTAGTGCAATGGATTGGGAAAGCGATCGTTGGCGTCGCTGTACCAAAGAGCAGCGAAATCATCCGGATCCCAAGTCCATTCATCCATACAACGTCCATTCGTTCATGTCAGCCACCCATCGCGCTGCAAGCCGTTGCGGCGACGGCACATCCTCACGCGTTTGCGCGTCTGCCAGCGTTCAGATTTCCGTGGACTCGGTCGTTGGGCTGGCCTCTGTACCCTCGTCGTCGTCCGTCGAGAGACCGACGTACTGCGGGTCCCGGCCGATAACTCCCGCCGGTATGGTCCGCGGCAGCTCGCCGATCAGCTCAGCGGAGTTCTCCTTGTTGATCAGGTAGTCCGGAGTCTTGTGGGTGGACTCTTCCTCGGACTTGCCACGACCAGCGCCGCCCATCCCAGGCACCATTCCCGGCGTGCCGATGCCTGCGCGACTGCTCGCCAATGGGCTGGCCGCGGACGCGTTGACGCTTGGGTTCAACGTACCCGGCACGCTGCTTCCGGGGAGGGGCGCACGACTTTCAGGGCCGCCCGGAACAAGAGAATTCGGCGTGTGGGGCGTGCTCGGGGAGAGCGTGCTGGTCGGCACAGTGCTGGCTGGCGTGGTAGCCGGAGAAGTGGGTGTGCCGGTGTCGGTCGCCGTCGGGTCGTAGCCGGTCGACTTGGTCACCGGCGAATCAGAATTCGGCTGCTGCATCAATTCGTCCGTCGTGGGCGCCTCCTGTGCCTGATCCGTTGGCGCATTGGGCGAGCCAGGACCGTCCGGCGAGCCGGGGCGTCCAGGGGACGACGGGCTGAAGCTGTTGTCTACAGTCGGACTGGTTCCGGGGTTGAACGTCGGGGTGTCGGACTGTTGTGTCGGATTGACCCCGGACGGCAAGACGGGCACCTGCGCGTCGTAGTCAGCGAAACGCGTGACGTAGATGTTGTGCATGGCGTCGCGGGCACTCTGTTCAGCCTCGTTGCGGGAGCGCTCTTCCTCGGCAGCACGAGGCGGCCAGACATTCGCAGTCCACGAGTGATCGGCGTAGCCGGGGATCGCATTGCGGGTATCGACGATGGCCGCCGCCGATTCAGTGATCTTGTTCGACAGCTGCGTCAGCATCGGCTCGAGTGTCCGCGCAGCGTCGGTGTACCGCTTGATCGCGTCCTTAGCAGCATCAGCCGCCGACCCTTCCCATGCCTGCGAGATCGAGCTGATCACCGATCGGGCGAAGGTTTCGACGCCTTGGTCCCACATCGTCGCGGCGTTGGAGTACTGCACGGCCGCGTTGTAGGCGTTGTGGGTGTTGAGTGACTCGAATGCGTCCTTGATCTCGTGGTGCGACCAAGCGCCGGTGTACTCGCCGTTCCCCGGGATCTGCTTCGGTTCGTTTTCCTGCATGGACGACCGTCACTCCTTCGCGAAGGGCACTGAGAAGATGCGCTGCGGCGCCGGGGCTTGCTGCGGCAACGTGGCCTCGAGCTCGCGGTAGCGCGCACCCCACTCGGCGTCCTGCTCGCTGTAGCGCTCACGGATAGCACGGAACAGATCCTGGATGTCCTCAACCACCCGGTAGTGGGACTCCATCACCGCATACACGCTGTTCTGGGAGCCTTTGGCCTTCTCCCGGTACCGCTTGACCATGGTCGTTCCAGACACCAGCTCATTGCCGCTCTTGCTTCGGTAGTGCTCGCCGAGGCCCCAAGTCTGCTGCTGCGCGATGTCGGTCATCATCTGCTGGATATCGCGAATCCTGGCCTTGAAGAACTCGCAGTCACGATCAACATAGACGAACTGCTCCGGATCCATCCGCACCAGCAGCCGGCCCTCGCGTGCGTCACTCACCAAGTTCGCCAACGGCCGAGGTAGGTTGTCGTCCCCGCTCAATGAATCCAGCCTCTCTATCAGTGCGTCTTGGCCACCAACCCGCTCACGCCGTCGCGGGCACGGTCGGCACCACTTTCTCCGCGAGCATCCGGGCAAGCTCACATGAATCAACGCTGCCCGTGTCACGGTTCGAGGCTGGGTTATTGAGGTTGAACTCCAGGCTGCCGCCCTGCATCGACACGTCCACCGTGCAGGCCTCCTTGATGTAAGGGCCGTCGAACTGCCGGGTGGAGATCGCCCGGCGGCCGGCAATGGTGAATTCCTGTGCCTCCGGGAGCTGCTTGGCACGCACAACCTCGACGGTCAAATTGGTCGTGCGGATGCTCACCACGTAGCCGTTGGATCGGCCGTACCGGCAGCCGCGCCACTTGACGCCGCCTGCTGCCTCCGCATCCGCTTGTCCTCTGAGCGTGAGGTTCTCCGATGACAGGACGTCGGCCGGGATGTCCTTACAAGGGTCGTACCCCTGGGGCGCACCAGCTGCAAGGGATGGCACTGCTATAGGCGAAGGACTGTCCGAAGACGCGTGACCCCCACTACTCGAGGATCCACATCCGACGAGCGCCACAGCCGCAACGATCGCCAAGCCTGAAATGCTCACTGTTTCGCCGCAGCGTGTCATCTGGCTCCCCTCACGGCCTCGGCGCACTGGTGGCGTCAGGTGAATCAGAACCCGGCACCTGGCTTCCTGTTGGCTGCCTCGGTGCACCGTACCGTGAGCCTCTTTGCGCTCGCAAGCACGCCTATTGCGCGTCCGCATAGCGAATCGGCGCTGCTGCAACATGTTTCATTCACTTGTGCTGAATCCGATGAGCCTTGACTCATCGCACCGCCATGGCGCCGTTGGCTCCGAATACACCTCTGGACGTCGTACATGGCTGGCACACCTCCGATCCTGTCCGAAGGCTTATGCAAGAAGGCCGACGCGACGCCCGAATGAAAGGCACGACTCGACCGCTTGTGAAGGTCTGCGCTTCGAGCGCTTCTTCGAGAGTGCCGGCGAGTCGTTCAGGACCCGATGAAGGACCGTTGAACGGAAGTATGACTGTGCAGCAGAAGATCTGGGCAGGCATCGACGTAGGAAAGGCAGCACACCACTGCATCGTCGTTGATCATGAAGGCGTCGAATTGTTCTCACAGCGAGTGCCGAATGACCACGCAGCATTGGACTCGCTGATCACCTCGGTGCAAACCCTCGTTGAGGGTGCCGAGGTCACTTGGGCGACCGACCTCAGCCGAGGCTGCGCTGCCCTGCTCGTTGCCTCGCTCATGCACCGAAGCCAGCGGGTCGTCTTCATCCCGGGACACATTTTTCATCACGCGGCCAAGTCTCAATCGGGCGAGCGGAAGACCGATGCTAAGGATGCAGCGGTCATCGCCCAGCAGGCACGCACGCGACGGGACCTGCGGCCGATCCACCATGTTGATGAGGCTACGGCGGAGTTGCGCCTGCTCACCGCTGAACGCGCCAGCTTGTCAGAAGACCGGATCCGGAACATCAGCAGAATGCGGGCGCTGCTTATGGAATGCTTTCCCGCCCTGGAAGCTGCGTTCGACTTCGCCCACAGTAAGGGCGCCTGCATCCTGCTGACCAGGTTTCAGACGCCGCAGGCGATCCGAGCGGCCGGCGTCGACGAACTGGCGGCGTGGTTGAAGAGCCTCAAAATCCGCAGCGCAGGGAAAATAGCGGCAACCGCCGTCGAGGCCGCTGACGCTCAACAAATCGCTCTTCCCGGGGAGGCACTCGCGGCCAGCCTCGTATCACGACTCGCTCAAGCCAGCCTCGACCGGGACACCGAACTCGCCCACATTGACGCACAGATCGAGGCCCGTGTCCGTCGTCACCGTGACGCCGCGATCATCCTGAGCATGCCCGGCTTCGGCGTTTTACTGACGGCCGATTTCGTCACGGCGATCGGCGGTGACGTCAGAGCATTCCCCAACCCAGGCAAGCTAGCAGGACTCTGCGGCCTCGCTCCTGTACCGCGCGACTCGGGGCAGGTCCGTGGCAACCACCGACGCCCTCGTATCTACAACCGTCGTCTGCTGCGCGCCTGCTATCTCTCAGCGCAGGCGGCCCGGATGTGCGATCCAGTATCAGAAGCGTTCTACCAGCGTAAACGTTCCGAAGGCAAGACTCACGTCCAGGCGGTGCTCGCCCTCGCGCGCCGTCGGGTCGACGTGCTATGGGCGATGCTGCGCGACCGCACGCTGTATCAGGCGGGACTACGGGGGGTCCGCGGGCAGGGGCAGGACGGTCGTGCTGAACGGCAAACAGGCGTCGTCGGTGCCAGTACGCTTCCCACGGCGTCATCGCCGCTGGGCCACCCTACTGCAGAGCCGTGCTTGTCCTTATACGAACCCATCCGAGTGCGGCAGGAAGCGCTGGGGCGAAGGCGTTGGGCGCGAGCGCTTGTAGGCAACGGCGACAGCGACAACAAATTGCCGATAATGGAGACCATCGGGTTTTCTCTCGATGGGGTCGGTTACAAGATCACGGTGACCGCCGTCCAAGCCGAGCAGCTACGAAACGCGTTCGGAGAGTGGACAACGCATGCACGTGAGGTAGGCCGATCAACACAGACAGCCGATCGTAATGGGCCGCAGGATGTCAGGGGTCCACAAAGCAGAGCTATCCGCGCATGGGCCCGCAGCCGGGGATATCGGGTGTCCGACCGGGGACGTATTGCGACCACTCTTGTTGCGGCCTACCAGGAGGCGCATGGCCAGTGATCAATCCGAGCCCGATGCCCACAGCCAGCGCACAGGCTGATGGATCATGATGTTCAAGCCGGGCAGGCAACTGCACCCCACCCGTTCAGCAGCCTGGCCGACCCGCTGCTGCGAAGCCGACGGATCAGTGCGCCCACGGCCCGAATGCCGCCGCTCTCTGGGCAGCCAACCCCTGCAGCAAGGAACATCTCGCCAAGTACTCGGAACGAAACGTTCATCGTCCGCTGACTCGATAAGGCCCGAGCAAGTTGCACACGCGATGCGAACACAAGGCTTCGTCATATCTGGAGCGGGGTTCCGCAGTGCGTTCAACAATCCACGATGGCACACCTCAGCATCCCGGCATCGGCTACGCTCGACGAAGATGCAATGCGCTACCGAGAGGCCCCGGGCCGGGAGGGATGACTGTGCAGCACGATCTCTTTATTGCCTACTCACGCAAGAACAGCCGCTTCATAAATCGCTTGGTAGAAGATCTTAAAAGCTATCATGTCGATGTTTGGCTCGATACAATCGAGCTGGAAGTTGGCGACCTAGTCAGTCTCAAGATCGAAGAAGCAATCGAGAAGAGTCGCTACTTTTGCATCGCCATCTCGCCGGCCGCGCTCGCATCCTATTATGTTCGACAAGTGGAGTTTGAATCCGCCTTTACGGTCATGACGCGAGACCAACGAGAGTCATTCATTCTTCCAATTCTGGTACAGCCGGTTGCCGATAAACTGCCCGCCCGCCTAGACGGTCGGCATTATCTTGATTTTACGCGCAGGAATCGATACAGTGAAAATGTGCGTAAAATTTCCCGAAAAGTACGACTGCACTCTGACGACTTCAGTGGAAGCCGCTGGTACAAGTCGCTTGAGATTTCTTCACTTGGCCAACCGACGGGCATCGGTGCGCTGACCCAAGTAGCACCCACAGGATCATCCTACTGTATCTATTGGGATAAGGGCGTTGTCGACCGAGTCGACGTATTCCAAAATGCCAATCTGATCAATTATAAGAAATTCGGTTATGACGATCGCGGGCGAGTGGTAGAAAACCGCATGTACTCCCCCGACGGTAAAGGCGGCTGGCATGTCGAAGAGGATGTCTGGTACTACACCTATCATCCGCAGACGGGCCGAAGGTGGAAAAAGTATATGAAGTACGACGGTGCCCGAAGTGGGCGCGAGCTCACCTATAACGAGCATGGCCGTCAAACAGAGGAGAATATCATCACCGAGAGCGGCGATCCCGACACCTCGTACGGGTATGCACGCAAGGTATTCGAATACACCGATGACGACTCCGTAATCGAGCACTGGTACGACTACGATGGCGATCTTATCCAGGTCGTGGATTCACGCAAGCAATCGGCGTAGTGGACCGGCCCGAAGTGGGGTAGCTACGGTCACAGACGATGGCGGGTCGCCAGCCACACTACATGCTCACGGCTTATTGCCTCCTCGGCATCATCGACTTCTCTACTCCAGGCATCTTCGGAACCCACAATTACTAACTTCGCTTCTGCATTGGATAAATCCGTGCATGCTGCAGAATAAGCACGAGCGAGGGAATCGTGCTGCTTGGTTTCAATCCAGGCGATCGCAGCGCCAGCGATCATCGCCAAGGCAGGGCCCAGCATAAGACTGGTTTGCACCACGGCGGTGAACAATGATGCTGCAGCTCCCGAGAACTCCAAAACGAATAGCGCAATACGCCACTGTTTCGAGCGACGCTTGTTATATTTAGCTTTAGCAGCATACCAGCTCTGCTGCGCACGGAGCCGAGCTTCGATGTAGATCTTTCTGCGTTCATCTAATAGCTTAGCGCGCAGTTCCTTCATCCAATCGGAGACTTGGGGGGCAGCGACCGGCTCAAGCTCAAGATCAGAAAACTGATTGTTGAGTTCTCCTAGTTTTGCCACCAGCCCACGCGTCGCCTCGTCAGCCACCATGCTGACAGGGAACGGGAGGCCACCGACGGCGTATTTCCAGGCAAGCGTTTTCGCCGACTCGGCGACAGCGCGGCCGTCATACCACGCCTTATCCGGTCGGCGCCGCCACAGGGAAGACTCCTCCAAGATCGACGCGACGAATGCCAGCATCCCAACGAGCCCGAGGACATCGAGTCGCCCACCACCCACGCGCCAAGTCACGATTCCACTGATTGCAGCGACAATCAGAAATAGCAGCCTGCGCCGAATCCCTCCCACGTATGAGCGTTGCCCATCAAGTGAGGCGGCGTCAGCAGCTTGGAACAGCTGCGGCATGGATGAGTCAGGAACCGTTGGGACAGTGGCCATTGCACCATCATCCCTCAGAGATGTCAGACCTGCCGTCTACACTCCGTCAGCGACACTACGATGAGACCAAGGAGCTTCAGGTGAGTCATTACAGTCAGCGGCAACTGCTGGCTGTCGCCCAGCGGGCAGCAGCACGCAAGGTCGATCCCACACGGCACAAGTGCTTCATCTCCTACCACGCAGAAGACTCCGAGGAAGTTGCGGAGTTCCTCGATGCCTTTGGCTCCGAGTTCATTGCAAAGACCATCGGCGTCACCGACGAGGATGACTTCATTGATAGCGAAGACACCGACTACATCATGAGTCGTATCCGTCAGGACTACCTCGGCGATTCAACGGTCACGATCGTCCTCGTCGGCAAGTGTACCTGGGCGCGTCGCTACGTGGACTGGGAAGTATACTCGTCGCTCCGGGATAGCAAGTACAGCAAGGTGAATGGCCTCCTCGCGATCCAATTGCCCAGCGCCGCCGTCAACGGCGGCAAGCTGCCAGCTCGCGTCAACGACAACGTCGAGCGGGATGCCAACGGGAACGACATCGGGTACGCGCGCTACAACACCTATCCGGCGGGTACCGCCACCATGCGCAACCTGATCAGTGACGCCTTCAATGCCCGGATGGCAAGGAAGCACCTGATCAATAACACCCGCGCGCGAAAGCAAAGAAGTTCTTCATGCTAATATCCCGCCGCCCCACCCTCGACCCAAAGAACGTGTAGACACTTACTGATTGACGACTCGCGTTATCCGCGACCTTGGGTGTAGCCGTCTGAGAACGCGCATTTAATCGTGCGGGGCCCGTCGTAGCTGCGGGTTGACCCAGGAGCAACTCTTTAGCAGACTTCGGACAGTCGCAGTTAGCTTTCGCAACAGCTCTCTTAGCGGCCGTTCGATTGCGCCTCGGAGGATCCCGGTTTCGCCGCCAAGTGCCGCTCGACCGATGCCACCTTGCCGGTCATCGCATCGGTGACACCCGGACGGATGTCACCTTTGAGGACGATGCTGCATCGAGGTGCAACAGCCATGACCGCGTCGATCGCCTGCTTGATCACCGCCATGACTTCCTCCCATTCCCCCTCGATCGTGGTGAACAGGGCGTTGGTTTCGTTCGGCAGTCCGCTCGCTCGAATCACACGCACAGCCTCGGCAACTCCTTCGCCGACACTTTCGCCGGTACCCATCGGCGTGACTGAGAAAGCGATGATCACTGCAACTCCTGTCGGTAGGTTCCTGAGATTACGAGGCGTGGAGCAGATCGGTGATCCCGCGCCGCAGTTGCTGGGCGCCAACGGAAGATGTCAAGCGGTCCGCGCTGGCCGCCTGGTACATCAGCTTCAGTCCATCGAGGACGCGCGCCGAGCTGGTGCCGCCGGCGCTTTCGACCGCCTGAAATCCGAGCGCTAATCCTTCATCGCTATCCCCGTGGCGCAACTCAAGAGCGGCCAACCGGATCAGGCTGAGCTGACGCGACCGGGCGTGTTCATCGGACAGATTCAGCGCGGTCCGGAGCCTAACAGTGGTGCTTGGTACTTCGGCCTTCTGGTGATAAGCCAGGTCGAACAGTCCCTGCGCCGTGTCGCCCCGAAGCAGCGACTCGGTGTAGTAGGTCCTGAAGCCCTCGTGTTCTGTATCCGGATGGTATTGGCTCTGGGCTTCGGCAAAGAACTGCTCAGCCTGATCAACCGCCCTCATACACTCGATCGCGTTTCCGAGCTTGCCGAACGCTCGTGCCTGCACCGCCGCAATGTCGGCGCGGCGCAGCAGCGACAGCCGGTCGGATCGAACCGAGGCCAGTCCCAGCAACGTCAGCGCATTGTCGGCATTTCCGAGGTAGATGTCTTGGCGGGCCAGGCATGTCAGGACTGCCGCGCGCAGCCACCACTCATCGGCTTGCTCGGCGCAATGCCATCCTGCGCGAAAACTCGTCCGGGCTGCCTCGTGGTTGCCGCGGTCGTACTGCGCCCAACCGACGACTCGGAAGAGCGTCCCGACCACCGCATGCATGGCGTGCCGCACTGGTTCCGACATATCCGCCCGCAGGTAGCCCACTGCCACCCGGAGTTGCGCGACCATGCCGTCCCCGATGTGCAGGCCCGCGTCATCCGCCGCACGGAACAAGGAGGCCCAGTCACGGACGCGGTTGACGTGGTCCATGCCCACGCGGGCCGGAGCGCGGTCGATCGGATGGGTAGCCACCGCCACCACATCGTCGGTCACAGCCGTGGCGGATACGGCTAACAGCCCGCGAAGAAAGTCAGCGCGACGCACATCATCCACCTGGTGGTCTGGGGGCCTTGCTTCCTCATCATAGGGCGCACGAACGGCCTCGCTGGTGGCCGGACGGCGACCGCGATCGTGCCGCTCCCGCCACAGCACCTCCCCCTCAGCCACGATCTGCTCGAAGCGGTCGCGGTCCTCCGGGGTCGCCCGCTGCTGGTAGGTCGTATCCAGGATGGCTTGGGTGCCAGAGCGTGGCGTGACTGCGCTGAGCCCGCTGCGCCAGTTCGTAATCGTGGTCGTCTCCACTCCTAGTAGAGCGGCGAACTCACGAATCGACTTGCGCATAGCTTCTTGGAGTGCGGCGGCTTCGAAGCCGGTCCACTGTCGCGCTCGTACCATCGCCTTTGCCTATGTTTTTGGGCCTGACCTGGGCAAATACCTACGCTACGCCCACACTACCCCACCACCGCGCCGTACCGCCCGAAACCGCCTGTGCGCCAAGGTCAAAAGCGGTACCCGGTACCGGGCCGACGCCGTACCCCCCTCACGCGGCGCACTGGCCGCCAGAGTGGCAGGCCGGTGGCGAAAGCCCCCGGTACCGGGTGCCACCGCCCATTTGCCCATTTTGCCCGGAGGTTTCGATCCAATGGTCACCACGCATTCGCTTGCGATGTACCGACTCATCGCCATGACCCAGGAAGAAGCCCACCAACCGCCAGTGGTGCCGTTCACGATCGAACAGGCGCATTCGGTGATGCAGTTCCATGTGGCCTGTCGGGCGAACCGCTGCCCGCGCAAGGCTGCCGCCCTCGATGCGCTGGTCGAGGGCGGGCGGATGGTGTTGTCGACGAGTAAGCCGCGGTGACCGGTCGTGACTGCCATCCCGGATAGCGATCCGTTCGAAGGCAGAAGGCACAGGCAACCTGGTGTGCGAGATGGGATGCCACCGCCTCGTCCGTTACGCCGGTTCCGCCACATCCACATCGAATTCGGTGCCCTGAACCTCGATTACATCGCCGGCGCTGAGCAAGCTCAAAACGTCGCCGACCAGCTGGCGCAGGGATTTCCGGAATTAATCATCACCGTGGATGACGACGTCCGCGCCGATCTGCCGCCCTTGCCGTGCGCTGCGCTGTGGGACTAACCGAAGTGCGACCGGGACAACTCCTCCCGGAGACCTCTTCCCTTCCGAGCTTCAGCCGAGTGCTGCGGAGCGAATGACCCGTGAACCGAAGGATGATCACAGTTGACACCCGAGCGTGATCGGAAGCCGATCGGACGTACCTACGTCCATGCAGATGGACCGTTGGCTGAAGTGATGTGTGATGTGTATTTGCTGGAACTGACAGCGAGCCGGGCGCTGCAGCTACGGGAGAGTCACCAGATGCATCGGCCAGATGACTGCTGGGTGCATCTACAGGTGGCCGTGAAGCTACTGGACGAACTATAGCTAAGGCTGACGAAGCCTGGCGGACCAGCAGTAGTCCGTAGGTTGATAGCGCATTCATAAGGATTATCTGAACAAGGTCTGCTGGCCGAGGAGATGACACAAGCTCGCGCCTACCCTGTCGGCCAATCCGGAACGACGAGCCACACAGCTGCGCGGTGCCGTCCATTTATCACCGCACCTATAATGGCGATTGACACCCGAGGAGCTCAGTTGCGGAATTCGCGATTACAGCTAGAGCAAATGAAAAGGGCCGTAGTGCGAATCGCAACACGGCCCCTGCCTCTTCATTCGACATCAGCTCCGAGGTCGATCTTGCTGCGATCGGCACCTGATGTTTCTGCCAGTTGATCTTCAAGCTGGATCATTGCCGCCACATAGTCCTCCTCAAGCTCCAGCCTCTCAGCATGATCGTTCAGCCGATACCGGAAGCAGATGATCGTCTTGATGAAGCTCAGCGATACACAGCAAGCTCCGAAGAGAACCACCATCCGGGCCAAGAGTGACATATCCGCCCACAGCATCGCGAGGGCTGCAGACAGCGCGATCACTAGCGCAGGCTCGTAAGTGGCATGGACGAACACTCCCAGCCAGCTGTAGCGCCAATCAGCGTGCCGCTGGTCGAATTCATTAAAGAAGGTGCGAATCGCCGCCATTGTAGCCTCCGAGGCGAAAAGCTTGGCTTTCAGCCAAGAGTCGCGACGGGAATGCCGACGACCGCGAGCGACACGCTGCCAGCGAAGCGCCTACGGTTATTATATTGTATCATACTTTGTATCTAATGTCAATCTTTAGCTCACTACCGCTGCTATTGATACACGCTGAAAAGATTGACCTTCCGCTGGCGAGTACAAGCCGTAGAATGTGCCGTTTTCCTTTGACAGGCCGCCTATTTGCGATTGATAGTATGCCGGATCTTCAATCCATTTTGCTGTCGCCAGTAGGCCATCTTCTGCAAAAGTCCAATTTACTGCTACGACTGGCGATGGCGGCAAGTTGCATCGATAAATCGGGTTCGACGGAGTCTCAATATTTGCTGCGAATATCATTTCCTGCGAGTTGTCACTCAATGATTTCAAGAGGCCGGTGATTGAAAGGCAGGGCATGCCGTCACTCAGGACTACCTCATAAGGCGTCGTGACATACCCAGCTGGCACAGGGTGAATCTGAGGCGCTTTCACCGCAGGTGCATGCCACTTCGAGTATGTCTTCTCAAGCCCCAAACTTGGACAGGCAACCGCACCCTGTTCGACTGCAAAACATGGGTCTAATTTCATGCGAGTCCTTCCATCTGTTCCAGGAACTAAACACAGATAGGCGTCGGACCGATTGGAAGCGGGGGAGTTTCCGCAATATACTTCTTCGGACGTCTTCTGGAACGGGTAGTTAATGAACCTGGTTCCTGCCACGTAAATCACATTAGTCTGCATAGGTGTGGGAGATGTTGTGACTTGCGTGGCCGCCCCTTGGGTTGGCGTGCTGTCATTTCGAAATACGACAATGATAGTCGAAATTGCGGCCAGCGCTCCCAGGAGTGCGGCAAGCGCTATCCATTTTGGAGATTTTGTTAGCCTATGGAGCACATGATCAAATTGATTATTTAATGTTCTCAGCCAGAGTGTCCAGCTATGAAGAACCCGCCAACTTGAATCGCCGTTGCCATTGCGCTTGTTGCCAAAATTTGCTGACTTGCTTGCAGTTGCATCATCGAGCAACTCGGCGCAATGCTTGCATACTGATGCGGCCAGTTTCGATATTAATGAGCTCTCCCGATGCTTCCTGAATCCTTCGGAAGTCATATGAAGCGCACGCGCAGCCTTCTCGCGGCGAATGCCCAATAGTTTTCCGCGAACTTCAGCGCGAACTCCGAATAGCAGGTTGAGGGCATCCCTCTCATTGTCATTCTCAATGCCTTCGATACCAGACCTTACTAAATTTTCGAGGTCTTTGGCCGTCGCCTTTGGCTCACCCAATCCGGTTGCGGCGACGCATCGGCGCAGGGCCCGAACATCCACCTGCCCGATCGCATGCACCCCCTTCTTCCGCACGATCACCAGATCCTTGCGGACTGCGTCGACAGACGGCAGCTGCGGGCTATCAGTCACACCCCAGATCATGCCTCAGCTGTGAGCAGCCTGGTTGCCTGAATCCGCATCTTGAGCCAGGGTCATCGCGCCCATACGCGCCCACTTTCGCGACCAAACATCCGCCCAGTTCAGCCCACTTCTTTACTCCAAGGTGGAGAGCGTCAATCGTTCCCGCTTGAAGGAGTCTTCGAATGGCCCCGCCCACTGCAACTCTGGCACCCGCGCTAACCACGCGGATCGCCCAACTCGCCCGTGCTGGCCGGAACACCAGTTCTGCGATCCTCATGGTGTTGGCCGCGCTACTCGGTCTGATCGGCTGCGGATCGCCCCCCGAGACTGCGCCGCCGTCTGCACTCACCCTCGTCGCCACCGCTACCAGTGCCGAACCACGCCCGTCCCTGCCGGATTCGCTCCAAAACGAACTGACCAAAGTGGCCAAGCAGTCCAGACGTCAGGGCGGCGCGACCGTTCGCATCATCACCCACATCAGCGGCGGGCCCAGCACGACCGACCTCACGCCGCTCCGCCCGAACGGTCAGGTGCAACACGCCACGGCCGATGCCGACCACCAAATCCGCGAAGCTATAGACAGACTTGGCGACGCATTGGCCGACGCCACTTCGTCCGAACCTGGCCTGAACGTTCTATCACTGCTCGACCGAGCCGCGCAGATCCCGGATGCTGACATTCACATCTTGTCGTCCGGCATCAGCACAGAGGCCCCGATGGACTTTCGTGTTGTCGGGTGGAACACCAACCCTGGCAGCCTCGTCGAAAGCATCGCTCGGCAAGGGCAGTTGCCCAGCTTGACGGGTCGTCACGTGACTTTTCACGGCTTGGGTATCGCAGCTGGGTCGCAGCCGAGCTTGCCGCCCCTCGCCCGCAACGTGATCGAACAGTTGTGGATCGGCATTTGCGAACGGGCCGGGGCGGCGAGTTGCGTCGTCGCCCATGACGCGCCGACCGCGGCGGCGCCCGTGGCCACCATGCCAGTACCTGTCGTGCCTGTGCCCGAGGTGATCACCGAGGGCGGTTGCCCGGTCTGGCTGAACCTGTCGGATTCCGTGCTGCACTTCGCCCCGGAGAGCGCGACACTGCCAGCAACCGCTGACGATACCCTCCGGCCGTTCGTGGAGGTCACATCCCGCTGCGATATCCAATCTGTCGATATCACCGGGCACATCGCCGATACCGGCGACGGTGACAACCACCGAAACTTGGCCGATCGCCGCGCCCGTGCGGTGGCGGATCGGCTGCTCACCCTCGGCCTGCGGCGTGAGCTGCTCGGTGCCGTGACTGGCCGCGACGCTCGCGAGCCGGTCGTTCCGAACTTCACCAACGGCCAGTTCGACGAAGTCAAGGCCCAGCAGAACCGGCGCGTCGAAATCACCTTTCACCGGACAGGCCGTTGATACCAACTCCCAAGTCCACTCAGCCGTTCCACTATCGATTGGAGATCTCACTATGACCATCACTCCAGCCACTCGGCCCAACAGCCGCCGCACCCCGCATCGACCCCGAACCCTTACGTTGCGTAGACCGACCGAATCAGTCAGTGGTGCCCCATCGCCACACGAACCGCAGGCGGTGCCGAAGCGAGAAATCGCCACATCGCTGCTCGGACGCGGCCCGATTCCGTCGCCCTGGGTGGTCATGGTGCTGGCGCTGGTTTCCGAACAGTGGCGCATCGGCGCGACGCGAGCCGCCGACAAGCTCAGCAACATGGAAGCCTTGGTACTCAGCAAGGGCATGGCCGGAGCCGGCGAGATCCGTAATCGGGGTGCCGAGCAATTGGGCAAGCTGGTCGACCAGTACAAACGTACCGAGGCGGAAATCGCAAACGCACGGGCGAAACTCGGGCGGCTCTATGAGCAGCGCGTGATCGGTGTGGACGGTGACGTCATCACTGCCAAGGAGGCAACCGAGCGTATGCAGGCCGTTGCGGCGTCGGTGCAGCAGGACCGCGACGCAGGAAGTGTGAAGCATCGGCGGGTACCTGTCGGACTGCGACGGATCAGCACCGGCGCAACGCAGCTCGATTTCGTAGCGCTGCTGTACTTCGTAACCCAGGTGTTCAACGTCGATCTGGCCGGGATCTCGGCCGGTGACGGAGCCGCGTTCGCCGAAAGCATCGTGCCACTGCTGACCTCGATCGTCTTCGCTATCCTCGGCACGGCGGCCGTGGCCATCGGGTTGCATTTCCTCGGTCGAGACCTCAAGGGTTACAAGGACGAACACGGCCACATCCGTTTGCCAGAGGGCAAGGCGCGCATCATCCCGCTGGCGTACATCGGCCTCGCGGTCACCGTGGCGATCGGAGCCGGAATTGTGATGGCATACCGGATTGTCAGTGACAGTTTGGCTGCGGGCAACGGCATCACCAGCGCGATGATCTTAGGCGCGTTCTTCGCGGTCATCGTCATAACGGTGAATGTGGTGGTCTTCTCGGTGCACTTCCGCGACGGATCGCTCCAGACCGACGAGATCGACCGCTTGGCATCACAACTGGAACCGATCGAGGCGCAGCGCGTCGCATTGCAACACCGCATCGACCACCTGATCCCGGAACTGACTGTGCTGCGCGTCAAGGGCGATCAGGCGCACGCCACAACGCTCGCCAGGATGGGCGAGGCGATCAAAGGCGCGGATCAGGTGCGTTTGCTGGCCCGCTCGTATCACCAGGGCTGCGGCGCCGAAACCGAATTGAGCGATCAGCAGAACCAGCCGCTGCGTGGGCTGTTGCTGCCCGACGTCACGGTCGATACATCGCTCCTCGATGACCTGCTCAAGCAGATGGCCGCGGAGGGCGCGACCTCCGATGTCAGCGCCGAGGAAGCTACGACTGCTATGCGTTCCCGCAGCGACGTCACGGTGCCCGCACAGGTCGATGACGAGGATGAACTGGCCGGGGAGTGGTGACGATGGGCGACGACATGAACGTGACCGAGAAGTTCAAACGCGGGTGCATCAGCATCTTTGTCGGAGCGATCGCCATCTACTGCGCAGTCGGTGTCCTCGAATCCATCTGGCCGACACTGGCCGTCATCATCGGCTTGATCGGGATGGTCGCCCTCGTCATTGGGGGCATCGTCATCTACCGAAAAATGCGTGCCAGTTGGTGACCGGCTTCGCGACTAATTTTCTTGAACAGCGCCTCATACAGTGGCGTTCGCCTCGGTGTAGTGGTTTTTGCAACGATCGTTGAGTTTTGCGCAAAGGCAAAACATATTAGGGGCAGCGCTGTTGCGCAAAAGCAATAGCCAGTAGCTCAAGTTGTCCGAGCTGCCAAATTTGTAGATATCAATCGTAATTCATTGAGGAGGAGAGCTATGTCTAAAACAGGAAGACCCAACTATCGACGCAAAGACCGGGAGCGTAGCCGGGGCTTCAAGCCCGAGAAGCGCATTGTCGTCGATGCGGTGCAGCGTCAGCGCCCCGACCTGCGCAAACTCAGCCGCGCCATGATCGGCATGGGCGTCGAGGGGCAGGCCAAGGCCAACGCAGGCGAAGAAGCAGAGCGCACATCTGCTTCCGGTGCCACAGACGATTCTGGCGTAGAGGAGGCCAACCGTGACAATCAATAGTCCGGCGCCCGAGCTGACCGCCGATTCCCTCGTCTGGCAGCTCCTCTTCTGGCCCAGCCCGTTTCGTGAAGGAGCAGCAACGTCGCTGCTCCGCCATTGGGCCGCCCAGAAGCACGCCCCACAGCTCATTCTCGAAGCCCGTTCGACGGTCGATGGTGTGGAATACCTCGTCGGCAGCCAGCTTCGGCATGCTCACGGGGTACGCCGATCGGTGGAGCAGATGGTGAGCGGGGCGGTGGTGACGCCGTTCGACCCCAGTGAACGCGGTGACATCGTTACCGCCCGCCGGTTGAAGCTGACCGCCACCGACTGGCCGCTGGAGCCAGTCGACCGGATCGCCTCGGCCCGTTCGATCCTGAGTGCCCTCACTGCGGTCAAAGGCACTGAGCGCCTGGTGATTCAGGTGGTACTGGGGCCGCGCCGCCAGCCGATGTTGCCGCCGGTCACCGGAGCGGACGGCGGGCATCAGTCGGTGGCGTCGAAGGTCTGGAGCGGGCTGCTGCCGGACAAGCGGCCGAACGCCAAGCAGGCCATTGCCCGTAAGCTCGGCCAGCACGGCTTCAGCGCGGTCATCCGGATCGGCGTTGAGGCCGGCACCGCGGAGCGACGCAAATCCTTGTTGCTCGGGTTGGCCGCAGCGATCGGGACGGTGGAGACCGCCGGGGTGCACTTCAAGCTGGCCGACGAGAAGGCCGGGAAGATCAACGGGCCCAAAGCGACATGGTCGATCCTCGCACCCGCCCAGCCGCTCAGCGTGCCTGAATTGAGCCACCTGCTGGCCTGGCCGGTCAGCGATCATGACGAACGTTTCCCTGGGCAGCCACCGCTCCACCCGAAGCCGGTACGTCCAACACCCGCACTTATGTCCGGCGAGCGGGTCATCGCCGAGGCCAACGCGCCCGGCGTCTCCGGCACGCTCGGTTACGACGTGCTCGACAGCATGCGCCACACCTGGGTCATCGGCCCGAACGGCACCGGCAAGTCGACGCTGCTCTTGAACCTGATCGTCCAAGACCTCAACGCCGGGCGCCCGGTGGTCGTGATCGAGCCGAAGGATTTGGTTGCGGACATCCTGGCGCGGATTCCTGACCACAGGAAACAGGACGTGGTCCTCCTGGATGCCCTTGATGAGGCCCCCGTCGGAATTAATCCGTTGGCGCACAGCGAGGGACGCACACCTGAAGTCATCGCCGACTCGTTGTTCGGCACCATCCACGCCATCCACGGCGATCTCGGGCCGCGCTCGGCCGACATCCTCCGAAACTCGTTGGATGTGCTGGCCAAACGCGATGACGCCAGCCTGACGATGTTGCCGCTGCTCCTGACCAATCCGGGCTTTCGGCGGTCACTCACGCAGCGGGTCATCCGGGATGATCCGTTCGCCGCCGGACCGTTCTGGGCCTGGTTCGACTCGCTGTCACCCGAAGCGGTGGACACGAAGATCGCGCCGCTATCGAACAAACTACGACCGCTGTTGACAAAGCAACTCAGAGCCGTTCTGGCGCAGCGCAGTCCGAAGTTCAACATTCGGCAGGTGCTGCACGAGAACAAGGTGCTGCTGGTGCCCTTGCAGAAGGGCGTCATCGGGCCGGAGGCGGCGCAGCTGCTGGGGGCGATCATCCTCGCCGAACTCTGGCAGGCGATACGGGAGCGGGCCGGGACACCGGAGGACACCCGTACACCGGTCATGGTCTACATCGACGAGGTGCAGGACTACTTGCATCTGCCGACGGATCTGGGTGATGCCCTCGCCACAGCGCGAAGCTTGCGCGCCGGATTCCATCTGGCGCATCAGTACCAGAAGCAGTTGCCGCCCGCGATGCTCGACGCCTTCCGCAACAACGCGCGCAGTCGCATCACCTTCCAGCTCCAAGCGGGCGACGCCAAGGACATGGCCACCGGGCAATCTGTACTCGCGCCCGAAGATTTCGGCGCGCTGCCTGCCCACCACGTGTACGTCAATCTGATGCGCGACAACACCGTTCAGCCGTGGGCCTCGGGCATCACGTTGCCGCCGCCCCCCGAAACCAGCGACTCGAATGAGATTCGGCGCCTGAGCCGCGAACGCTACGGCCAGCCGTTGGACGAAATCGAGGCTGGGTTCGCCGAACTGCTCGACCAAGTGAACTGCGACGTGGACGGTGCGCCTCGGCGGCGAAGGAGGCAGACATGACGGAGAAATCGCGCGGCTGGAGCGGAAGCGACGTAGAAACTACATCTGGTAGCGGTATTCGTCCCGGTATTCGTGCCGCATCGACCACAACATCCCCCTCTACGTCGGTCAATGGCTCCTTGCGGGAGCCGAATGATGGTGCCCATGCGGGCACCACACCCCGCCGCTCACGTACCACCGGTCCCGTCCGCGACATCACGTCGCTGGCGACCCAGCTCAGTGACCGTGACTGGTCGATCCTGCGTTCCGTGGCTGAACACCGCTATCTGACCGTGCCGCAGATTCAGGCGCTCCACTTCGGCGACCTGCCACCCGCCAGCGGGCTGCGGACGGCGCAGCGGGTACTCGCCCGGTTGCGGCGGCGCCGGATACTGGCGAGCTTGACGCAACGGATCGGCGGTATCAAGGCGGGAAGTAACGGCCTCGTCCATTACATGGACGTCGTGGGGGACCGCCTCCTGCGGCTGGACGCGGGCCGGGGACCCCGGCGACGCTTCGAACAGCCGACCCGGCGGTTCCTCGACCACCAACTCGGCATTGCCGAGGCGCATGTTGCCCTGGTGGAGGCGAACCGGCAGGGCCAGCTGGAACTGCTGAAATGCGAGATCGAGCCTGCTGCCTGGCGAGATTACGTCGGCATTGGTGGAACGCGGCTGACCCTCAAGCCAGACCTCTACGCCGAAACCGCGTGCCCGCCTGGCAGCGAGTACGTCGATGCGGCGTTCATCGAGGTGGACATGGGCACAGAGAGCACCCCGACGCTGCTGAGGAAGTGCCGCGAGTACGAAGTGTATCGGCGGCAGGGCGTCGAGCAGGACCGCAGCGACGGGGCGTTCCCGTTCGTCATCTGGAGCATGAGCGCCGACACCGAGGCCAAGGCCGAACGGCGACGCGCCGCTCTGCGCGAGGCAATCGACGGGGACCGGATATTGCCCGCCCACCTATTCCGGGTCATTGCACCCGATCAGCTGATTTCCATACTGCAGAAAGGAGTCGAAGTATGAACAAAAACAACATGATTCACCCCATAGAGGCGACCCCGAAGCGCTACCGCACGATCCTGGCCGATCCACCGTGGGACATTTCTCAGGCCGGTGGACGCGGAGCGATCCAGCACTACCCCCTCATGACCGTCGACCAGATCGCCAACATGCCGGTCACCGATCTTGCCGAGGACGACGCCCACTTGTGGCTGTGGGTGACCAACGGATCGTGGCGGGCGGGCTATGACGTGATGACCGCTTGGGGCTTCACCTACCGCTCGCCGCTGACGTGGGTGAAGCCGCGATTGCAACTCGGCCAGTACCTGCGCAACATGACCGAGCACGTCCTGTTCGGCACCCGCGGCAAGGCACCGGTCAACTTCCGCGCGCAGCCAACGTGGTTCATCGCGCCGGTCCAGGAACACAGCCACAAGCCCGAAGAACAGTACGCGATCATCGAACGGGTTAGTCCTGGACCGTTTTTGGAGCTGTTCGCCCGTCGGCGGCAACCTGGCTGGGACATATGGGGCAACGAGGTTAACTCCGACCTCAGGATTCCAGGCTATCCAGTGCCGTCCGACTCGGAGCGGGCGCGCAACCCCGACAAACACCTTCGCGCCCGTCCTACCGATACGACTGCATAATCCCGGTCACCAGCTCGTCGGTGCCATGCGGCCGCAACCGTAAACGTAACAAGCGTTTACCGGCCGCTCGCACCGAGGAGGAGCGATGTCTGAACCGTCGAACAAGGAAGTCACACTGGCGATCCGAATCGACACCGCCCGGCATACCCAGCTCACCTGGATCGCCGACCTACGGAAGCGCAGCCTCAAGGCTGAATGCTTCGCCGCCGTGGACGCCTGGATCGAAGCTGCCAAGAACGATCCGGACCTGATGGCCAGGGCCAACGCCGCTCGCGCGGCCATCGAAGCTGAAGCACAGGCTCGGCAGGCAGCCATCGCCAACCTGTTCACAGTGGCTCCACCACCACCGCCGGATCACCAGGACGACAGCCCCGCCATCACGATGGCGGATGCCGAGTCCGAACCGGCTGACGAGGCCGTGACTTCGGAAGGGGAACCGTCGCAAGGGGGTCGCCGCAGCCGCGGCCGCCGTGGTGGGCAGCAGGCCGAAGGCGGGCAGGCGGACAGCTGAGCCCCGCTCAGCGCGCCCGGTGTAAGAGGCCGGCGGACGGCGGATCGAGGGAATGCACCCTCTCCGCTGTCCGACCGGCCAACACTCAAACATAACGCAAAGGAGGTGAATATGAATGAGAAGTCCACGCAGCACATTCCAGCCGCACACGAACGCGCGGCTGAGCGCGAAGGAGAACCCCGGCCGCATCCCCACATCTACATCACCAAGGGGCTGCCCCTGCGCGCCGAGCTGACGACCGGGACGTGGCTGGACATGGCCCGCGACCCTCGAGACATCTACGCCGAGATGTACGCCATCCTCGAAGACGAGACCTCCGACGATGAACGTCTCTACATATGGGACTACCGCGACTTCGGTGCCTTCGATGTCACGACTGGCGCGATCGGCCTCGAAGGTGTCGATAGCATCGAGCTGCTCAGCCAGATCGCCCGGGGCATAGCCAAATACGGCCCTGCCTACGCAGCCTGGGCCGATGCTCACGATGACGATCCACTCCTGTTCGACCGCTTCGCCACTGCTTACAAGGGGCACCACGAGAACATGGCTGCCTACGTGCGCCAACTGTTCGAGCCGCTGCGCATCGACGAGATGCTCAAGCGCGCGGTGCCGACAGCTCTGGAGGAGTTCGTTTATGTCGACTATGCCGCGATCGGGCAAGAGATGCTGCGCGAAGGTGACCTTGTCGCGATTCCAGCCGAGGGCGGCGGGGTGTGGGTGTTCGACGAGAGAGCGTAGTAAATAAATAGCCTTGACAAGGACGGCCTTCATTCGCCACAAATTACCAAAATTAATTGTTTTTGCGCAAACACCGAGGTATTCTTTAATTTGGAAAATATAATGGAGAAAACGCGAATGGCTACATCACGTACGCGCGAGCCCGGGAAGCTCGCAGAGGTTATTAAAGGTCGGAGGCAGGAATTGCAGCTGAGCGGCCACGCGCTTGCGCTTCGAGCTGGGCTCAGTCCGTCAACGGTTACCCGCATCGAGCAGGGCGTGTTCGCCCATCCGACCCCGCACTGCCTGCGCGCCATCGCCGAGGCCTTGGATATGCCCGCCGATGAGCTATTTGCGCTGACAGGAGGCATGCCCCGAGCGAAGAGCCTGCCGCGGAAGCCACGGATCCGCATCACATACCACGATGTGGCATCCGAAGCCGCGCGCGAAATTTTTGATGCGATCTACGCCGTTGCAGAACGACATGGCATCACGCTGAATAGCTCGCATGAATTCAGGTACAGCGACCACGACCGAGCCACCCACCGCTGAGGTTACCCACGCGAGAACGCCAACTGACTAGGAAGGAGAAACGACAGACTCAGAATCAACCACACCAATGACCGGCCAGGCTCTGACCCGCAAACATGAAAAAGAAAGGAACCTAAAACGACAAGCACACCAAACGATCGAAAGGAGATCCTCACATGTTTTCACCACCACGCACCGCACCTCGACCTAACACACTCGCGCGTCGCCCCTATGCCGCAACGCGCACCAAGATCAACCTCACCCGGCTCCGCCGCATGACACCTCGCCAGCCGGTCGCGTTCAGCCGCAGCCTACGGGTGGCACGCAATCAGGCAGACCTGCTCCTGCAGCACGCAGCACAGAGCAACACTGGCCCAATCAACGCCATCGCAAGGACGCCAAAGGTCCGGGTCGACTACGTCGTCGGACAACGGCTGCACGGTGCAAGCTTCTGGGATACCCACGCCCGACAGTGGGTCATCCAGATCAACCAAGACAGCCATTGGAAGCAACAACTATTTGCGATCGCCCATGAATTCAAGTACGTCCTCGACTACCGTCACAACGACCTGTTGTATCAAGGCAGTCCTACAAGATCGGCCATCTGCGAAGCTCATTGCGCTGCAAGCTACTTCGCCCGCTACCTGCTCGTGCCCGACGATCCATTGATCGACGCAGTCAGCTCCGGCACGACTGACGCTGACGACCTCGCCGACCGCTTTGGGGTCACCGAGGACGTCATCTGCGAACGTCTCCAAGACCTGCAGCTCTCGATCGAGCCAGGCGCTCGACCGTTGGTTGCCCGTGGGAGCTGCGAATGAGCACGCGGGCACTAACCGACTTCACCCCGGCCGTGCTGTTCCTGTCGACCGCTGCCCAAGCCCACGGTCTACTGGCAGATGGTGAACCCATCCGGATCCAAGTCCAACGGGAAGCCGGACACCGGCTCGCCACTGAGAACAAGCTCGGCATCGTCAAGGAATTTGTTGAAATCGGCGCGGAGGCAACTAGCCTGCGCAGACGCCCTACCCTGCGGCGCATGCTCACCTACCTGCAGCAGCACCCAGAGATCCGGGTCGCCATCTTCCCAGAACCCTATCGGTTTTCCCGCAATTACGTCGCCTCCCAGTCGATGCACCAGCGGCTTCGCAAACTCGGCGTCGACGTCATCTCGACCGGTGGGGAGCCGCCCACTCCGCGCGATCCGAAATCACTCGCAGCCCTGAGCGCAGGAGGTCCCGCTGTATGACAAACACCACCGACCACACCGACTTCGACCTTGACGACACCTTGAAGCTCGCCATCTCTTATCTGCGCGTCTCCAGCAAGAAGCAGCTCAACACCGCTCGTGACATCGACCCCGACGGCAATTCGATTGCTACCCAGCGCATCTATGTCGACCGCAAAGCGGGTGGCCTCGGTGCCCGCATCGTTAAGGAATTCTTCGACCCCGGCATCTCCGCTCAGACCATCGATAAACGGCGCGAGTTCCAAGAGCTGATCCAATACCTGAGAGAACACCCTGAAATCAAGTACGTCATCGTCTACGCCCGCTCCCGCGCTTTCCGCAACTACATCGACGCCGCGATCACCAAACGCCTGCTCGACAAGCTCGGCGTGAAGCTCATGTCTGCCCGCGAGGACTTCGGCGACGGCATCTTCGCCGAAGCGATGGAGGCCATGACCGACATCTTCAACGACGTCCAGAACAAGCTGTCCGGCGAAGACATCCGCCTCAAACTCCAGAACAAGGCCACTAATGGCGGCACCATCGGCCGCGCCCGCCTCGGCTACCTCAACACCCGCGTGGAGTTCGAAGGCCGTCTCCTCAACGCTGTCAGCCTCGATCCCAAACGGGCGCCACTGGTCAAAAGAGGGTGGGAACTTTATGCCACCAACGAATACAGCATCGACCGGCTCGTGGACACGATGGCCGACCTCGGACTGACCACCCGCCCCTCCGGCCGCCACCCCGTCGAAAAGGTCGTCAACGACAGCACTTGGCATCGCATCCTCCGCGACCCCTACTACGCCGGATTTGTCGTCTACAAAGGCGACCTCTACCCCGGCCGCCACGAAGCCCTCATCAGCCAAGAACTGTTCGACCACGTCCAAGACATCCTCAACGCCCGCAGCGCACCCGGCCAACGCGACCGGATCCACCAGCACTACCTCAAAGGCGGCCTGTTCTGCGCTCGCTGCCGTAAGCACGGACGCACCTCGCGGCTCATCTACAGCGAAGTCACCAGCAGGTCAAAACAGAAGTACGGATACTTCATGTGCCGCGCACGCCAAGAAGGGCTCTGTGACCTGCCCCACCTGCGCATCGAACGTGTCGAGCACGCCGTTGCCGAACACTACCGACTCCTTAGACTGCCCGAAAACTTCATCACCAAAGTCTGCACTGAACTACAGACCGCCATCGATGATGAGCAAGGCAACGTCCGCGAACGGCACGCCGCCCTCAAACGTCAACTCGAGCAGCTCGAAACCCGGGAGAACAACCTCGTCGACTTGGCAGCAGACGGCTCGATGCCCCAAGCCAAAATCCGCGCCAAGCTCAACGCCATCAAAAGCGAACGCGAACGCCTCGAATCTGGCCTCGTCAACACGGGAGAACAACTCGCCGCCGGTGCCGCAGTGCTGCGCGACGCCCTGACCCTGCTCGACGACCCCTACAGCCTGTACCAAAACGCCGATCCCAAGGCTCGTCGCCACCTAAACGAGACCTTCTACGACGCCTTCTACGTAGATGAACAGGAGGTAGTCGATGACGACAAGAAATCCCTGTTTAGGGAACTACACAATGCCCTCGATGTCTACCAAGAACAACGCGAGCATCAGCCGACAGCAGGTGCACTCATGCACCGACAACACCAAAAGAGCCCCCAACCAGTGGAGGCTCCTTCGTCTTCAACCTTGACCGACTCACTCACCCTTAGTGACGTTTTCCGTGTCACCGGTTTGAGTAAGGCCGTCATGGTGGAGCTAAGGGGACTCGAACCCCTGACCCCCACACTGCCAGTGTGGTGCGCTACCAGCTGCGCCATAGCCCCTGGTTGTCGCGCTCCGGGTGTCCCCGCCGCGCTTGAATGAAGTTACACCAACGGTGTGTCGGCAACCAAATCGCCTCGATTCGGGGGTGACAGGAGGCGGCGGTTGAGGTTAGTATCGAACATGTGTTCGAAGCGATTTCGATCGTGCGGGGTGTGGGGAGGTAGGCGGTTGGACGCTCGGGATGGGCAGAGCAGATGGGGTTGCTGGTTTGTTCGTTCCCGAGTGTCCAGCGGCCGTCTGGTGCGAGTCGGATGTACGTGAGGTGTGGGCGTTGCAGTGCCGGACAGGGATGTGCCGATCGGTCGGCACGTTCGCGGATCGGGACGAATGCCGAAACAGCCAGCGGTACAGCCGGTCTCGTCACTGGACATGGAGACATCTCGAGGCGCGGTCCAGGACAGGGGGCCGGATCGCGCTGTCGAGTGCGCGGGCCGGGTGGCGGCTGGTGGAGCCGTTGCCCGGTCCCAGGCCAACTGAAAGCTCGGCGATGGCGATCTCGGGGGCTGGGGATGTCGGGTCGCGCCGTCGAGTGGGCCGGGGCGTCGATTTGGTGGAGTCGGCGTTCCGGCCCTTCCGTTCGCCGCGAGACCGCATCGCCTTGCCGAGTCCGTGGCGGATCGGCGCTTCGTGGGGAAAACACCGGAGCCCGCTCTACCGGGAACAGCGCAGGCGTCCGCTGCTCAACGGGTGAGCGAGGCCACCCAGTTCTCGTCGTTGGTGTCGACCTTGGTCGTGCCGTCGAAGACCGCGGGTGTGGCCGCGGAGCCGCCCAGTGCCGCGCCGAGCGCCGCCGTCTGCGCCATGGCGCTGCTGCGGGCGGACTCGACCTTGGCGCCGGTGGCGATGCATTGCCGCACGGACTCGGCGGCCCCGGCGTCGCCCGCAATAGCGGCGAGTTCCTCGTTGCTCAGGTCGGCGCCGCCTTCGCTGGGGCGCTTGGTGGTGAACAGTTCGGTGTGGAACTTGGAGTAGACCGGGCCCGAACCCGCCTCGGCCACACACTGGTTCGCCGCGATGGCGCGGGTGGAGTAGTCCTTGCTCCGCGAGCGGGCGTCGAGGAAGTTCACCAGGCGATAGCGGACCGCCAGCGCGCCCTCATCGATCTTCTGCGCGATCTCTTGACCGTAGATGCGCTCCAAGCTGCCGCAGCCGGGGCACAGCGGGTCCTCGAAAATGTCGATGGTCTTCTTCGCGTCCGGGCGGCCGAGCAGGATCGAACCGTTCTGCTCGAGCACCGAGTGCACCGCCTCGTTCCGCACCGAACCGTAGCCGTCGTTGCGGACGGCCGCGTCGTCCCGCCCCCAGCGGATCGCCGCGATGACGATCACCACGATCAATACGAGAGCGACCGCACCGAGCGCATAGGTGGTCGCACTGGACATCGGCCGGGGTGTGTACTTCGAACGCGATTCGCTCACATTGACACTTTGCCGCAACGAACCGTCATCCCCGCCGCCGGGCCACCGATCCGATCTCCGCTGACCGCCCGTGCGCGCCGGACCTGGCCAGCGGCAAACGGCACGGCCACGCGTTCGGTTCTGTCCTCGCATGGGCTTCGCACTTCGATCGCTCGACAGCGGATGGAATGCGACCGTCGTCGCCGACCTCGTACCGGCTCGGCAGCGATGGTTCCGGCGGCCGGGCTTCGGTGCTCAGCGGCGCGGCACTCGTCGCGGCCCTGCGAGCTTCGTCCACGTCCGACCGTGGCGGGTTCGCCGATGGCATCGGCCGCTGCGCGGGTGAGACCTGGGCGACCTGCGCGCGACTGCGCTGGTGACCGCATGTCACGACCGGACGCTCGCCTCCCAGCGCCTGGCGACGCCAAGCGGTCCCGCCTCGACAGGCGCTGTGCCGCAGGTGACGGCTTCAGCGCCTGCGGCGGGTTCGCCGCACCGGCCGCGGACGTTTGCCACGGGACATCGGTCGCCCCGGGGTGCTCGGGTACGGGGTTGCGTCCGAGTCGACGACCGCCGTACCCGGCGCGGTCCGCGACGGTCCGGTATCGGCCGCCGTACCACGACGATCACCGCTCACAACCGACGGAGGGCTCCCCGTTCCATCGGATTCAGCAGCCGTCCCGACGCCATTCGCCGTCGATCGGCGACGACCAGCCACCGCACGGGCGTCTTTGACGCCCGCTGCGCGATCACCCGGAAGCTCGGCAGACTCGGCCACCGCCGGCACCGGGCTGTCGGCGACCGGCGCGCCGGACACCTCGTTCAGCGCACGCTCGATACGAGCAGCGCCCCGCTCGGTGTCGTCCGCTCCGCCGGAACGTTCGGACGGGATCTCCGAGTGAACCGAACTTCCCCGCCGCAACGGCTCGGGCACCACAGCCCAGACGAGCGCGGCGACAGCGAGCAAAGCACCGGTCACACCGAGCGCGAGTTCGTAGGACACCTGCTGCGCCAGGGCGCCCACGGCGACCGGACCGATGACGGTGCCGAGGTCGGCGGCCATCTGGAAACCGGCGAGCACCGGGCCGCCGCGCGCCTTGGGCCCGATGATGTCGGCGACGGCCGCCTGCTGGGTCGGCGTGAACATGCCGGACCCGAGCCCGGCCAGGAACGAGGTGGCGAGCAGCCACGGGAGGCCGGTCGCCAGGCCGAGCCCCGCCGTTCCCGCCGCACACACCAGCGAGCCGACGATCACGAACGGTTTGCGCCCCCACCGGTCGGACAGTCGCCCCGAGGCGAACAGCACCGTGACGTTCCCCGCGGCGAACACGGTCAACGCGACACCGGCCATACCCGGCGCCTGGTGCAGCACCTCGACGACGAGCAGCGGCACCAACGCCATCCGGACACCGAACACGGCGGCCCCATTGGCGAAATTCGACAGCAACACCGCCCGGTACTCCGGCCGCGCCAACCCCTCGCGGAAGGACATCATGCGAACACCGCCGACGGGCTCCGGCGCGGCCAGTTCCGAATGCCGCAAGCTCAGGTACACCACCACGCTCACGGCGAGCAACGCGACGGCGTAGATGACGAACGGCCAGCGCAGCCCGAGTCCGGACAACCCGCCACCGACCAGCGGCCCGCTCACCGAGCCGACCAGGAAGCTGGTGGACCACAACCCGGAGACCCGGCCGCGCTGCTCGGGCGGGGAGATGCGGATGACGAGCGCCAGCGACGACACGGTGAACATGGTCGATCCGATGCCGCCGAGCGACCGCAACAGCATGAGCTGCCAATAGCTCTGCGCCAACGCGCTGGCGCCGGTGGACACCGCGACGATCAGCAGCCCGCCGAGATAGACCGAGCGCTCCCCCAGCCGCTGCACCAGCCGTCCGCTGAGCGGCGCGAACAGCAACCGCATCAGCGCGAACGCGGACACGATCGCCGAGGCGGCCGCCACGCCGACGCCGAAGCCGCGCGCGAACTGCGGCAGCACCGGGGCGACCAGACCGAACCCGATGGCGATGACGAACGCGCCCCCGACCAGCACCCAGATCTCGGTGGGCAGGGGCTTGGATCTACCGGTCACCGGACAGCGCCTGCCCCACCAATTCCTCCGCGGCCGTCTGCACCTCGGCGAGGTGCTCCGGGCCGTGGAACGATTCCGCGTAGATCTTGTACTTGTCCTCGGTGCCGGACGGGCGAGCGGCGAACCATGCGTTCTCGGTGGTCACCTTGAGACCGCCCAGCGGCGCTCCGTTGCCCCGCGCCCTGGTGAGCACGGCGGTGACCGGCTCCCCGGCGACCTCCTTCGTGGTGATCATGTCCGGAGTCAACTTCGCGAGCAGCTCTTTCTGTTCCGCGGTGGCCGGTGCGTCGATCCGCGCGTAGGCGGGGCTGCCGTAGCGGCGTTCGAGTTCGACGTAGCGCGCCGACGGGCTCTGCCCGGTGACCGCGGCGATCTCGCCCGCGAGCAGGGCGAGCAGGATGCCGTCCTTGTCGGTGGTCCAGACCGTGCCGTCCATCCGCAGGAACGACGCGCCCGCGCTCTCCTCGCCGCCGAAGGCCAGGCTGCCGCTGAACAATCCGGGAACGAAGAACTTGAACCCCACGGGCACCTCGTGCACGTCGCGCCCGAGCACGGAGACCACCCGGTCGATCATCGACGACGTCACCGCGGTCTTGCCGATCTTGGTCAGGGCGTCCCACCCCATCCGGTTGGCGACCAGGTATTCGATGGCCACCGCGAGGAAGTGGTTCGGATTCATCAACCCGCCGTCGGGCGTGACGATGCCGTGGCGGTCGGCGTCGGCGTCGTTGCCGGTGGAGATGTCGTAGTCGTCCTTGATCGCGATCAGCGAGGCCATCGCGTAACGGGAGGACGGGTCCATCCGGATCTTGCCGTCGCTGTCGAGCGTCATGAACCGCCAGGTGGGGTCCACGAAGGGATTGACCACTTCGAGTTCGAGGTCGTAGCGCTGGCCGATCTCCTCCCAATAGTCGACGCTGGCGCCGCCCATCGGGTCGGCGCCGAGGCGGATGCCCGCGCCGCGGATCGCGTCCAGGTTCAGCACGTTGGGCAGGTCGTCGATGTAGTGGTCGAGGTAGTCGTAGCGTTCCACGCCGGTGGCCAGCGCGCGCTCCAGCGTGGTGCGCTTGACCCCGGTGAGCCCGTCGCGCAGCAGTTCGTTCGCACGTGCGGCGATGGCGTCGGTGGCCGTGTTGTCGGCCGGGCCCCCGTGCGGCGGGTTGTATTTGAAGCCGCCGTCGCGGGGCGGGTTGTGCGACGGGGTGACCACGATGCCGTCGGCCTGATGCTTGGCGCCGCCCCGATTGTGGCGCAGCACAGCGTGACTCAGCGCCGGCGTGGGGGTGTAGCGGTCGCGCGCGTCGATCACCGCGGTGACGTCGTTGGCGGCGAGCACCTCCAGCGCTGTGGTCCAGGCGGGCTCGGACAGCGCGTGTGTGTCCCTGGCCAGGTAGACCGGCCCGGTGATGCCGCGGGTGGCGCGATACTCCACGATCGACTGGGTGATCGCGAGGATGTGCGCCTCGTTGAAGGCGCCGTCCAGGCTGGAGCCGCGATGTCCCGATGTGCCGAACGTCACCCGCTGGGCCGGATCGTCCGTATCCGGAACACGGCTGTAGTACGCCGTCACCAGGTGTGCGATGTCTTCCAGATCGGTGGGACGTGCGGCACGCCCGGCTCGATCGTGGGCCATGCTCGGGTCTCCCTTCCGTATCGGCTGCGCCCGGCTCGTCATCAGGATCATGTCCACGACCGCCCGGTCACCGCCGACCCCACGGCCACGTCGTTCATGTCGGCCGCCGGCCGGAACGACTCGCAGCCCTCCATGCTGAACGTGGTCGGCACGGTGCGGAAGCCCGCTTCCGCGGCGGCGAGCGGTCGGTCACCCGCCGGCGCGCCGCTCAGATCGCCGAGCCGCGCCGAACCGACAATGGTAACGGCCGACGTGCCCGGCGGCATCGGCGAGGCGAAATCCGCTGGTGCCGCGAGGGCTACGGGAGAACCGGCCGGGGCATCGGGCTTGCCGCGGGGTCTGGTCATCGCTCACCTTCCTGCCACTGGTCCACCGGTGCCAATGTGACGTTGACCGAGGTGAACAGTTCGGCGTTCCGCTCGACGAAGGCGCGCAGGCGTTCGAAATCGTCGACCAGCACCAGCATCAGCGGAAGGTGGTCGGCGATATCCAGGATCCGGGTGGTGTGCACATGCGAGGACGCGCCGTATCCCTCGATGCCGCGCCACACGCTGGCGCCCGCCAGGCCGCTGTCTCTGGCCCGGCGCACGATCTCGTGATACAGGGGCGTGTGCCGCCATTTGTCGTCCTCGTCGAGCAGCACGGTGAGCCGTGCCGCGGGCCGCCACCGTCCCGCCGCGGCGCCATCCGCTTGCGAACCACTCATGCCTGCCCCCTTCCGTCGTGCCGTTCCCGTCGATCGCCGAGCCGAACCAGGTACTCACCGTGCCATGCCCGCGCCGGGCTCCGACGCCCCGGCTACGCCACCGCCACCCCCGAGGCGGACGAGCGCGGGAAGTGCCGCGCCCGGTCCGAGGAGTCTACGAACCTCGCGGGTGGGGTGGAGAAGGTGGTGCGACCGCCGGGTGCGCCGATACCGAGAAGGGTGCACAGCAGCCCCTTGGCTACCCACACCGAAGCGGTCGGAATCATCGGGTTTCCGATTGCAAAGCATCCCATGACATTTACCGCGTACGCCGGGTAAAGGACCGCCCACCTCTGCACGAGACCGGATCGAGCACAATGCCGATGGCGTTCAGCAAAGCCCGCCACATCTACTTACCTCGTATTTTGCACCAATAATGGTGATTCGGGAGCGCTTTGCCGTGTGCGGCGGACGAGCACCGCGTGTCGTGCGCGATAATCGGCGAAGGGCTCCGCGATCCGGATCATTGCCGCAGCCCATGGCGGAAGACTCGTCCCCACACCGGAGTAGAGCGCCAAGAGTGGCCGATCGGGCAACCGCAGAGCACAGTCCCGCCACCCCTCCTCGCGATGGCACCGCCGCGCTCGCCGACGAACCCGCGATCGCCCGGCTCGGACAGCGACGACGGCCGCCGCCCCCGCGACGGAATCGCGGGGACGGCGGCCGCTGTGCCGGAAACCGGATCGGCGGTACCGCACTCGGTTCAGTGGGCGAGCACCGGCTCTCCCTCGGCGGGCACCGGCGCCGTGCTCGGCATGAGCACCGCGGTGAGGATGCCGCCCACCACGAAGATCGCCGTGGCCCACCAGAAACTGGTGGTGTAGCTCTCGATCGCGGACTGGGCGATGGTGAGCGGGTCCGGGGTGCGGGCGGACAGGTAGTCCGTGGCCGCGGACGCCGCGATGGTGCTCAGCAGCGCGGTGCCGATCGATCCACCGACCTGCTGGCTGGTGTTGATCATGGCCGAAGCCACGCCGGCGTCCTCGTGCTGGACGCCCGAGGTGGCGCCCTGGAAGGCGGTCGACATCGAACCGCCGAGGCCGAACCCGAGCAGGATCAGCGCGGGCAGGATGTGGGTGACGTAGCCGGTGTCCAATCCGATCCGGGTCAGCCACGCCATGCCCGCCGCCGCGATCAGGAAGCCACCGCTGACCACGACCTTCGGGCCGAGTTTCGGCAGCAGCAGCGACGGGCCGGTAGTCGAGGAGGCCACCATGGCGGCGACCATCGGCAGGAACGCCACGCCGGTCATGATCGGCGAGTAGCCCAGGGTCAGCTGCATGTAGTAGGTGAGGAAGAGGAAGATCGCGAACATCCCGATGCCCATGACGAAGACCGTCAGGTAGGAGGTGCCGCGCATCCGGTCGAGCACGATCCGCACCGGAAGCAGCGGGTGCGCGACCCGGGTCTCCAACCAGGCGAACACCGCGATCAGCGCCGCACCGCCGAGCAGGAACGCCAGGGTGACGCCGTTGGTCCACCCGTCCGATTCCGCGTGCGAGAACCCGTAGACGATACCGAACAGGCCCGCGGTGACCACCACCGTGCCGGGGATGTCGAGCTTGGGCCGCTCGGTGCTCGTGTGCTTGGCCAGCAACAGCACGGCCCCCACCAGGGCGACGGCGGCGAAGGCGAGGTTCACGAACATCACCCAGCGCCACGAGGCCCATTCGGTCAGTGCGCCGCCGAGCAGCAGCCCGATCGCGCCGCCGGTGCCGGCGACGGCGCCGAAGATGCCGAACGCCTTCGCCCGCTCGGACGGTTCGGTGAAGGTCACGGTGAGCAGCGAGAGCGCGGCGGGCGCCAGCAGCGCGCCGAAGACACCCTGTCCGACACGAGCCGCGACGAGCATCTCGAAACTGGTGGCCGCGCCACCGACGGCGGAGGCGACCGCGAAGCCGACCAGACCGATGATGAAGGTGGTGCGCCTGCCGAACAGGTCGCTGAGGCGTCCGCCGAGCAGCAGTAGGCTGCCGAACGCCAGGGCGTAGCCGGTGACCACCCAGGAGCGGTCGCCGTCACTGAAGCCGAGGTCCTGCTGGGCAGCGGGCAGGGCGATGTTCACCACGGTCGCGTCCAGCACCACCATGAGCTGAGCGACGCCGAGGACGGCCAGCACCCACCAGCGCAGGGCGTGCGAGCCGCGCCGCCCACTTCCCGTTCGCTCCGGGGCCGGGGCCCCGCGGTCGATCGCGGTAGTCATGTGTACCCTTTGTCTCGAGCATTGATCCGGAGAATGCTCCTCCGCTTACTCGAAGAAGCTATCACGATAACGGAGACAACACCTCCGGTTAATCCCCGATGTTGATAGAATGGCGGTGTGAATCACGCCACGGTCGCCTCTCCACCCCGGCGCCTGCGGGCCGATGCCGCGCGCAATCAGCAGCGGATCATCGCCGCGGCGCGGGAACTGTTCGCCGATCACGGACTCGAGATCACTCTCGACGACGTGGCCGAGCGCGCCGGTGTGGGTGTCGGCACGGTGTACCGCCGCTTCGCGAACAAGAAGGAACTGATCGTCGAAGTCTTCGACCAGAACCTGAACGATTTCGCCGACGCGGCCGACGCCGCCTACCGGCATCCCGATCCCTGGTTCGGACTCGTCGAGTTCTTCGAATACGCGTGTCGGCACATGGCCACGAATCGCGGATTCAGCGAAGTCATGCTGGAACTCGAAGACGACGAGACCGACCGATTCGCGGTCGTGCGCGATCGCATCAAGCCGAAGGTGCACGCCATCTGCGCACGCGCCCGCGACGCGGGCGTGCTCGCCGACGGCATCGAGCCCTCGGATTTCTTCGCGCTGGTGCACATGGTCGACGGTCTCGCCGAGTTCGCCAGGCCGGTCAATCCCGATGTCTGGCAGCGGTATATGGCCATCATGTTGAACGGCGTGCGCGGCGACAAGACGCCGCGTCAGCATCTCGTCGTCCCCCCGCTGAGCGACGACGAGGTCGAGCACGCCAAGCAACAGCTGACCTGCAGCTGGCGCAAGAGGTAGCGAAAACGAACCGTAAGTAGCGCGGGTCACACACACTCCCGTAGAGTTGGACACATGACCAATTCGTGGGTGAACTGGGCCGGCGATCAACGCTGCGCACCCGCACTCCTCGCCACGCCGCGCTCCGTCGACGAACTGGCCGGCCTGCTCGCCGACGCCGAAGCCGACGACCGGACCGTGCGCGTCGCGGGCAGCGGGCATTCGTTCACCGACGCCGTCCTGACCGACGGCACCTTGCTGAGCCTGGCGAACCTGAACCGCGTGCTCGACGTCGACCGGGCGAGCGGCCTGGTCCGGGTGGAGGCGGGCATCAGCCTGAACGCCGCCAGCACCGCCCTGCACGAGCACGGCCTCGCCTTCCCGAATCTGGGCGACGTCGACGTGCAGACCGTCGCGGGCGCCATCGCCACCGCTACCCACGGCACCGGCGCGACTTTGCAGAACCTCTCCGCCGCGGTGCATTCGGTGGAACTGATGCAGGCCGACGGAACCCTGGCGGAACTGAACGAGCAGACCGATCCCGACGGTTGGCGCGCGGCGCGCGTCGGCATCGGCGCACTGGGCGTCGTCACCGCCCTGACACTGCGGATGGCGCCGTCCTTCGTGCTGGAGGGCATCGAGCGACCGATCCCGGTGGAGGACGTGCTCGCCGACCTGGATTCGTTCGTCGACGGCAACGAGCATTTCGAGTTCTATATGTTCGCGCACAGCCCGCTGGCCATGACCAAGCGCAACAACCGTGTGCTCCTGCCCGAACAGCCGCGCCCCAGAGCGGTGGACTGGTTCACCGACATCTTGTTGTCCAACTACCTGTTCGACGCGCTGTGCGGCCTGAGCCGCAGGCAGCCGCGCCTGCTCCCGTTGATCCAGCGCAGCGCCGCCTACGCGGGCAGCTACCGGCGTCAGGTGGACCGCTCCTACCGGGTGTTCGCGTCGCCGCGCCTGATCCGCTTCACCGAGATGGAGTACGCGATCCCGCGCGAGCACTCCGTCGACGCGATCCGCGAGATCAAGGAACTGTCCACTCGATTCGACACCCCGATGCCCATCGAGGTGCGGTGGGTCGCGCCCGACGACGCGTTCCTGTCCCCGGCGGCCGGCCGCGACACCTGCTACATCGCGGTGCACCAGTACCGGGGCATGGACTTCGAGCCATACTTCCGCGCCTGCGAAGCGGTTTTCGACCGCTTCCAGGGCCGCCCGCACTGGGGTAAACGCCACTTCCAGACCGCCGCGACGCTGCGCGGCCGCTATCCCGACTGGGATCGGTTCGCCGAGGTGCGCCGCCGCTTCGACCCGAAAGGGCGTTTCGCCAATCCCTATCTCGACCGGGTACTCGGCCCCGTCGGCTGAACCCGGCGCACCGCAGGCTTCACTCCGGTGGATCGGCGAGGAGCTCCGCGACCAGACGGGGCACGGCCGTGCCGATGGGTTCGCGGATGATCTCGGTGGCCATGGCGTCGTACGGCGTCGGCTCGGCGTTCACGATCACCAGATCCGCGCCGCTGCGCACGGCGATGGAGCACATCGACGCGGCGGGCTCGACCTGCAACGACGTTCCGATGGCCAGGAAGATGTCGCTCGTCTCCGCGGTGAGCGCGGCCTTGGTCATGGTGCGGCGGTCCATCTGCTGGCCGAACATCACGGTGGCGGACTTGAGGATGCCACCGCAGTCCGGACACGGCGGGTCGGGTTCTCCCGCGGCCACTCGATCCAAGGTGGCGGACATCGAGGTCTGGTAATCGCATTCGATGCAGACCACCTCGAACATGTTGCCGTGGATCTCGATCACCCGATCCGGCGATGACCCCGCCCGCTGATGGAGGCGATCGATGTTCTGGGTGATGATGGTGACCGCTCGCCCGGCCCGCTCCAAGTCGGCGAGCGCGTTGTGCGCGGCGTTCGGGACGGCCTGCCAAGCCGGATTGTCCCGCCGCGCGAGCCAGGCGCGTTCCCGCAAGCCTCCGTCGGCCACGTAGTTCTGATAGGTCGACAGCAATTCGGCGATCGGATCCTTCGTCCACACCCCGCGCGGGCCGCGGAAATCCGGGATGCCGGAATCGGTGGAGATGCCCGCGCCCGTGAGTACTCCGATCCGGCCGGTACGACTGCGCCACTCGGTCGTCATATCTGCACAGCCTAGGGGCAGCGACGAGATCGGACACGGATAGACGATGAGAGATTGTTAGGGTTATTATCTCATTGTATGAGTTCGGCCGATCAAGGGAGATCACGATGACCGCGTCCGTCGCACGCGAATCCACCGGCGCGCGTATGCTGCCGCCCCGCCGCCCGATCGAACCGGGAACCCGCATGTGGGAACAGACCGGTCTGATCACGTTCTCCCTCACCGCGGGCTCGGCCTTCCTGTTGCAAACGATGGAACCGACCATCTCCGCGGTGGTGGACGAGTACTCCACCTTCCGCACCGATCCGATGGGACGTGCCACGCGCAGCCTGGCTTCGGTGATGATGTGGGTCTACGGCGGCGACGAGGCGCTCGCCGAGGCCGACCGCCTGCGGGAGCTGCACGCGTCACTGAACACCACCGACGCCAACGGCGTGCGCCACACCGCGCTGTCCAGCGCCCCGTGGGCCTGGGTGCTGCACACCGGGACGTTCGCCTTCACCGAAAGCGCCAAGTACTTCGCCAAGCGCCCGCTCACCGCGGCGGACAAGGAAGCGTACTTCCAGGAGACGCTGCAGCTGTTGCGCAATTTCTCGGTGGCGCCCAAGGAGATCCCGGCGAACTACACCGAATTCGAGAAGTTCTTCGACGACACCGTCGCGAACCATCTGGTCGCCACCGACACCGCGCGTGATTACCTGCGGGTGATCCGCTCCGTCGCGCCGCCGAAGCAACTGCCGCGGGCGCTGCGTCCGGCCTGGAAAGCGGCGGCCGCGCCGATCGGCTGGCTGCAGTACTTCGTGACGGTCGGCACCACGCCCGAGGTTGCGCGCCAGAAGCTCGGCCTGACCTGGACCGCGGCCGACGAGCGCAAGCTCCGGATGCTCGGCCGGCTGATCGCGCGACTGGTGCCGCTGCTGCCGGAGCGGTTGCGTTACTTCCCGATCGCCTATGAAGCCCGCCGCCTCGAACGCGATCGTCAGCGGCTGCGCAAGATGATCGACCTGCGTCCGATCTGATCCGCCTCCGGGAAATAATCCCTTCTCCGGTGGACATGCGCGGCGGGCGAGACGATTCGATCCCCGCGGCCATGACATTCCGCTGATTCGCGCGTGTACCCCGGTCGACCTCGCATCGACCGGGGTACACGTGTCGGCGGTGCAAGAGACCGAAGCGCGTTCGGCGATGTGATATCGCGCGTTGCGTAGTGATCCGCATAACAGCGGCTACCGGGGTGATGCCCGCACGTCCTGAGCCTGTGCGCTCGCCGGATCGAATCGCGTATCGTCCCGCGCTGCCGAAAGCTCGCGAACCGCAACGTCTCTGGATGCCGCGGCCTTCCTCGTGCCTTCCGGTGCGCCCCTTCGGGCGAACACTCCTGCGCTACCGTCCAGTCCCCTCCGGCATGCGAGTACGCGGCGGCGGCGCGATCTCGGATTCGGGCTCTGACCTGCGATCACCGTACGCGCGCGCACACGAAGGCACGGCGCGCCGTAACGATTCACGGCTCGCTGGTATACGTATCTCATACGCTCCGAAAGCGTTTCGGCTCACCCAGCCGGGCGGCCGGTCCGCCAGCCAGCACACTTATGCTCCACCTTGCACATCGAAAGGCGTTCCCATGTCCCACAAGCCCAGTGTGCTGTTCGTCTGCGAACACAACGCGGGCCGTTCGCAAATGGCCGCCGGGTTCCTCACCGCCCTCGCGGGCGACCGGTTCGATGTGCGGTCGGCGGGCAGCGCACCGGCCGACGCCCTGAACGCCACGGTGGTGGACGCCATGGCCGAGATCGGCATCGATATCTCAGGACACACCCCCAAGCCGCTCACGATGGACGCGATCGGCATCTCCGACGTGGTGGTCACCATGGGCGCGGGCGACGCCTGCCCGTTCTTCCCCGGCATCAGCTACCGCGACTGGATGCTGCCGGATCCCGCCGACCAGACCATCGATGTGGTGCGCACGATCCGCGACCACATTCGCATCCTGGTGGAGAATCTCATCGCCGAACTGGTCCCCGCACCCGCGCGGTAGGCGCTGTCCGATTCGTTCAAGACGCGCCCGCGCGGCACTGCCTACGCTGCCGGCATGACACCACAACTGGATGTGATCGGCATCGTCGTCCGCGATATGGCCGCCGCGGTGACCTTCTACCGCCGCCTCGGTCTCGACTTCCCGGACGGCTCGGAACACGAGGGGCATGCCGAGGCGGCTCTGCCCAACGGCCTGCGGCTCACGCTGGACACCGAGACCGTCATCCGCTCCTTCCATGCCGACTGGACGCCGTCGACCGGAGCGGGCCGACTCGGAATCGCCTTTCGCTGCTCGGATCCCGCTGAAGTCGACGCCGTCTACGCCGAACTCGTGGACGCTGGATACCACGGCGAACTGAAGCCGTGGGACGCCTTCTGGGGGCAGCGCTACGCGGTGGTGCAGGACCCGGACGGCAACGGCGTCGACCTGTACGCCGCTCTCTAGGACTGGGCGAGGAGCGTTCCCAGCGGGATCCCGGCCAGCGCGCGCACCTCGCGCGACAGGTGCGCCTGGTCGGCGAAACCGGCTCGCGTCGCGGTTTCGGCGAGCGGTACGCCCTGGCGTGCCGTCCCCAGCGCGCGTTGCAAGCGCAGCACCCGCGCAAGGGTTTTCGGGCCGTAGCCGAAGGCATCCAGGCAGCGGCGGCGCAGGGTCCGCTCGCCGAGCCCGGCCGTGTCGGCGACCGCCGCCACCGGCCACCCGGCGTCGAGCGCGCCGACCAGCTTCCGCAGGAGCGGATCTGCCGGTTCGGTCTCGGCCGCGCGCCGGCGCACGAGGTGTTCCAGCGCTGCCGCCTGATCTCCGGCACCCGCGATCCGGTCGACCAGCGGCCGGACCATCGCCGACGGCCACAGCTGAGCCAGATCGACTCGCCGGTCACGCAACTCGCACGCCGGGACGCCGAGCAACGCGGGCGCGGTTCCCGGGAAGAACCGGACGCCGAGATACCGGTCGCCGGACGTTCCACCGGGATAGTGGGCACGGGTGTCCGGTCCCGCGACGACCAACCGGTCGTTCATCCAGATCAGATCCATGCAGCCGTCGGGCAGCACCGGCAGCGCGGAGCCACTGGCGTCGACGGTCTTGGTCCACAACACGGCGCCCGCGTACCTCGACGGCCGCTCGCGGTAGGCGGCATCGTCCATGCCGCCGACGCTACCCCGGGCCTCCGACGAACACGAGCGGCTTGTCTCAAAAATATCGTCTCAATAAGACGATTTATTTGAGATAGCGGTACAGCGTCGCCCGGGAGACACCCAGCTCCCGGGCGATGTCCGGGACGCTGCGGCGCTCCGTGTCACGCATCCGCCGGGCGAGTTCGATCCGCTCCTCGGTCATCGCCGCGGGCCTTCCCCTGGACGCCGACGCGGGCGGCTTCCGGTCCGCGGGCGCCAACAGCAGGCGCACTCCTTCCAGCACCTCAGCACGCAACTGTTCGACCGGAGCCTCGGCGTACAGCACCACCGGGTCACTGAGCCCCGCCACCGCCTGGGTGGCCCGAACGCGCTGCGCGAACGTGGCGTCCGGGCCCGCCACCAGGATGTTCGCCTGCATCATGGTCTTGCTGAACCGCTCGAAAATGGTTCCCGGAGCGGCCAATGCCAGGTCTCGGACATTGAGCCGGAGCAGGTAGCGATGCGTGAGGAACACGTCGAGCAACCCTTCGATCACGCGACGTTGCGCCTCGCACGGATCGGGATCGGCCGCCTCGGCGACGACGCGTTCCATGGTGAGGAGCAACGGTTCGGCCAAACCGGCCAGGATGTCGTACTTGCTCGGGTAGTGGTACAGCACGCCCGCCTTGGAGATGCCCAGCTGCTCGGCGATCGCGCGTACCGAGGTGCGGTGGTAACCATGCGTCCCGAACAGGTCCATGGCCACCTCGAGGATGCGCGCGCGGGTGGTCGTCTCGTCGCTCACGGTACAGATCCTACCTGTTGACTGACCGATGGTCAGTGTCTTACATTCATGACTGACCAACGGTCAGTCGACGAAGGAGGCACTCATGGCCCACGAACCCCGCATTCTCATCTCCGGCGCGAGCATCGCCGGACCGACGCTCGCGTACTGGCTGGTGCGCAACGGCTTCCGGCCCACGGTGGTCGAGCGCAGCCCCGCACTGCGCCCGGGCGGCAACGGCGTCGACATCCGCGCCAATTCGGTGCGGATCGCGGAGCGCATGGGCGTGCTGCCGCGGCTGCGCGAACGAGCCACCGACATCCGCGAGTTGACCTTCGTCGACGCCGCCGACCGCCGCGTCGCGGGCATGAGCACCAGCACCTTCAACGGGGACGGCGACCTCGAGATCATGCGCGGCGACCTGGCCCAGGTGCTGCACGAGGCGACCGCCGACGACGTCGAGTTCAGCTTCGGAGATTCGATCGCCGCGATCGATCAGCACGAGGGCGGCGTCGAGGTGACCTTCGACAGCGGCAAGCAGGCCGAATTCGACTTGGTTCTCGGCGCCGACGGATTGCATTCGCGGACAAGGAATCTCGCCGTGACACCCGAGGCGGACGCGCTGCACCACCTCGGTGTGTACTTCGCCACCGCGCGTATCGACACCGAGCTCGGACGTCCGCACTCGGTGACGCTCTACAACACGCCGGGGAAGGTGGCGGGCGTCTACCGCTCGGGGAGCCACGACACCGCGACGGCCTTCTTCGCCTTCCGCGAGGACCGCGTGCTCGAGGTCGACCACCGCGACCAGGATGCCCAGAAAGCCCTGCTGCGCGAGTATTTCGACGACCAGGCCTGGCAGGTGCCCACCCTCCTCGACCAGGCCACCGCCGACGACGGCTTCTATTTCGACGCGGTGAGCCAGGTCCGCATACCGGCCTGGTCGAAGGGGCGGGTCGCGCTGGTCGGCGACGCCGGTTACTGCGCGACGCTGCTGTCGGGCGCGGGCGCGGCGCTGGCCATCGAGGGCGCACATCTGCTCGCGACCGAGCTGGCCGCAGCGGGCGGTGACCATCGGATCGCCTTCCGCCGCTATGAGCAAGCCCTGCGTCCGACCGTGCTGCGGGCACAGCGTTCGGTGCGGGCGAGCAGTTCCATGCTGATTCCGGCCACCGGCGGCCGCATCTGGTTGCGCAATAAACTGACTCGCCTGATGGTGTTGCAGTCCCTCGCGTCTCGCGTCTACCGGCCGGTCGAGGTGCGCGCCGCCGCCTGAACAGCCGGGCACCGCGCCGGTGCGATCAGCGCTGCGGCGGCGCGATCGGGACGATCTCGCGCGGCACGACGCGCAGATACGGATCACGATGAGCGGCAGCGATCTTCGACTCCGCGTCCCGGCAACCCACGGTGACGTCGCTGTTCGGGGCGGAGGAGAACGTCCACACCGTCACCCATTCCGTCCCGCCGAACGTCTCGGTCTTCTTCGCGTCCGACGAGCGCAGATCTTCATTCCGGCCGGAACTATCGGTGACTGTGCAGCGAATACCGCCGACGGCTTGCCCCCAAGCGGCGGGAGCCCGGATATCGAGCACCGCATCGGCCGGCACCGGAACTTTCTTTACTTCACCCAGCAATATCCGGAGCCCGCCGTCCGCCGCCTCGTCGTCGCGCGCTCCGGCCGTCGTGGCCGGAGCGCTCGAGGCGGCACCGACGGTCGTCGAGGTCGCCGCCGACCCCTCCGAAGGATCGTCGGAACACCCGGACACAGCAGCGACTACCAGCGCGGCAATCGCCATCCAGCTCAGTTTCACAGTCGGACCTCTCGTCGCGCCCACTCCTCAGGCGGTTGGTTCGGATCAGCCAGGCACTGAGCATGACAACGGGACAGCGGAAAATCGCGGATACACGCCGAGGAATCAGCAATCGGGCTGCAATCGACCGAATCAGCCCCCAAGAGAAAGAAATAGGGTTGAATTGTCGATTTGCTTCGATCATGCTCCGCGCACATTCGGGCAATCGGTCTGCAGCCGAGGATTCTCCTATGTCGTCGCGCGGGCGCACATCGCGCGGCCGGCATCGCACCGGTTGACCGCCGAAATCCGACCTCGGAGCCCCGATGATTTCGCCCGTGACGTCGGCGGCGACCTTCGGCGATCGGATCGCGGCCCGCCCGGACAGCCCGCGCCACCACGCGGCGGGCATCACGGCGGAACTGCTGGTCGCTCACGCCGATCAGGACGGTCCACGCCACCCGATCGGATCGCACGACTGGAAGCGGCCCTGGCGAAGGAATAAAACGGGATTCATCCGATGTTTGCCCCTGGGGGCGGCACGTGCCCTGCGTCCGGCTCGGTTCGTGCCCCCGGGCTACCCGACGGTTCGGAAAGGCATTTCCCCTGGACCGTCGGGTGCGCATAGTGTGTTCGGTAGGCGATCATCTGGAGGGCCACCATGGCGAAACTGTCGTGGGTAGCGAAGCGCGCGGGCAGAGCGGAGCCCGCTCGTGCCTGACGGTCAGGGAACCTCCAGCTCGCGCACACTGCGCGCCACCACCCTCAGCGGCTACCGGGAAGCCGCTTTCACCACCACGCCCGCCGCGCGCGCCACGCTGATCACCCTGGCGCTGCTGATCGCGGTGATCCTGGCCTACGAGGCCAACGCCACCTCGAACGAGACCGTCGACCACGGTTGGTTCGTCGCACTCGCGCTGTCCGGCGTCTTCGTCGCGCGAGGGCTGCACCTGCGCAGGCCGATCACGCTTCCGCACCTCACCGCCGCGGTGCTGGTGCTGGCCGTCGCGCATCTGGCCTACCGCGCCGAGCATCCCGGCGCCGGATTCGTGCTGCTGGCCGCCACCGGCTTCGTTCTGGTGCTGCCGATAGCCAGCAAACCGCAGCCCGACCAGCTGTACCGAGTGGCAGAACTGGTCGGCCGCACCGAGGGCGATGCGCTGGCGCCGTTCGCCTTGCACTCGTCGAAGACCTACTTCTTCAACGCGTCGTCGACCGCCGCGATCGGCTATCGCGCTCGCTTCGGCATCGCCGCCGTGGCGGGCGACCCGATCGGTGATCGCGCGGCCTTCCCCGAACTGGTCGCCGCCTTCTCCGACTTCGCGGTCAACCAGGGCTGGCGCGTCGCCGTGCTGGGGGCGAGCCCGGAACTAGCGGATCTGTGGCAGGTGTGGGCGCTGGAGCATCGCGGGCTGCACGCGGTACCGATCGGCCGCGACGTGGTGCTCGATGTGGACGAGTTCGACCTCGTCGGCCGCAAGTTCCGCAACCTGCGCCAAGCCGTGAGCCGGACCAAGAATTTCGGCGTCACCACCGAGGTGGTGTACGAGTCGGCCCTCACCGAACAACGACGCGAGGAACTGCTGGCCATCGTCGACGAATGGCGGCGCGGCAGGCAGACCCGTGGCTTCTCGATGATCCTGGACCACCTGCTCGACGGACGGAATCCCAACATGCTGGTGGTCATCGCCAGCGACGCCGACGGCAATCCCGTTGGCTTCCAGCGCTACGGCATCTCGGACCGGGGCCGGGAACTGAGCCTCGACGTGCCGTGGCGGCGCAAGGACGCACCCAACGGCCTGGACGAACGCATGATCGTCGATCTGGTCGACTACGCCGCCGCGCACGATATCCACCGGATCTCGCTGGCTTTCGCCCCCTTCCCGGAACTGTTCGCCGAGAAGGACAAATCGCGCACGGCCACGCTGCTCTACGTGCTGGTGCACCTCGCCGATCCACTGATCCGGCTGGAATCGCTCTACCGCTTCCTGCGGAAATTCCACGCGCTGTCGGATCAGCGCTACGCCTTGATCCGCTGGCGCGAAGTGGTCATCGCCGCCGCCGCCCTGCTCACCCTGGAGTTCGCCCCGCACCGCCGCGAGTACTGAGCGGCACGGTACCGAGGAGTTCGATGGAACTGACGCACAGCGACGTGAAGGCCGCTGCCGAACGGTTGGCCGGGCTGGTCAGACCGGTGGCCGTGGCGCAGGCCGACCGCACGGGCGAGCTGTGGTTCGCATTGGAGTTCCTGCAGCACACCGGCAGCTTCAAAGCCCGGGGTGCGCTGAACTTCTTGCTCACGCATCGCGAGAACGGGACGCTACCTCGGGTAGGCGTGACGATCGCCTCGGGCGGCAACGCCGGACTCGCGTGCGCGTGGGCAGCGCGCAGCCAGGGAATTCCCGCCACGGTGTTCCTGCCGACCACCGCGCCGCGGGTCAAAGTGGACCGGTTGACCTCCTATGGCGCCGACGTCCGCCTGGTGGGGACGCAATACGCCGACGCGCTCGCGGCCAGTCGCGAATTCGCCGACGCCACCGGTGCCCTGCTCTCCCACGCCTACGACAACCCGCTGGTCGCCGCCGGTGCGGGCACGCTCATGACCGAGATCCACGAGCGCATCCCCGATCTCGGCGCCGTCGTGGTCGCCGTCGGCGGCGGCGGGCTGTTCGCGGGTGTGGCCACCGCCGCCGATCACTACGGTGTCCGGACCGTCGCCGTCGAACCGGTTCGTTGCCGCGCGCTGCACGCCGCGATCGAGGCCGAGCAGGTCGTGGACGTGGAGGTCGACTCGATCGCCGCCGACTCGCTCGGCGCCCGGCGCGCCTCGCAGCTGGCGCTGACGGCCGCACAGCGCTACGACGTGGCCTCGGTGCTGGTCGACGACGACGCGATCGTGGCGGCGCGCCGCGAGCTGTGGGCGCAGCGCCGCCTCGCCGTCGAGCACGCCGCGGCGACCGCCTTGGCGGCGATACGCGGCGCGGAGCCGGCGTTCCGACTTAGGCCCGGCGAGCGGGTGTGCGTGGTGCTGTGCGGAGCGAACACTGATCCGGCCGATCTGACCTGCTGAGAAGCCCGCCACGCCGACTGACCGTTCATCGGCGTATTTCCGACGAATCGGACGACACGGGGTTAGGCTCCCGCTGTCCTCTGCGATCCCGACGGAAGGCACACCATGGCGCATACCTCACACATGGTTCCCATCGGCACACCGCTACCCGACTTCGCTCTACCCGATCTCGACCAGCGGATCTACTCCCGCGACGACTTCGCGGACGGACCCGGTCTGCTGGTCGTCTTCGCGTGCAATCACTGCCCCTACGTCAAGCACATCGAGGCCGCGCTCGGCGAACTGGTCGACTCGCTGCCGTCCATGCCGACCGTGGCCATCTGCACCAACGACGCGACCGCCTACCCGGACGACGCACCGCTGCGGCTGCGCGACCAAGCGATCCGCGCGGGCTGGACGTTTCCCTATCTCGTCGACGAGGAGCAGCACGTGGGGCGGGCCTTCCGCGCCGCATGCACTCCCGATTTCTTCCTCTACGACGCCGACCTCCGACTCGCCTACCGCGGCGCATTCGACGAATCGACGCCCGGGAACGGCAAGCCGCTGACCGGGGACGACTTGCGCACGGCCGTCGAGGCCGTGCTCGCGGGCGAGCCCGCGCCCGAACCACACCGGCCGAGCATGGGTTGCTCGATCAAATGGCGGGACGCCTGAAGATTTTCCACTGGGCGGTGGCGGCCCGCCGCACGGCGCGCGAGGCCTTGCCGGCGTGACCGGCGTCGTACGGCGGCTGCGGGTCGTACTCGATGATCAACTGAGCGATCTGTGCCTGCTCCGCGCCGAAGACGTCCCCGACCAGCCACAGCGCCAGATCGATGCCTGCGGAGACTCCTGCGGCCGTGGCTGTTCTCCCGTTACGCACCACTCGTTCCTCCGGGCGAACGTCCGCGCCGAGTGCGCGCAATGCCGACTGCGCCGGCCGATGCGTCGTGGCAGGCGTCCGTCCAGCAGTCCGGCCGCGGCCAGTACCAGCGAACCCGTGCACACCGAGCTCGTCCACCGGGTGGGGCTCCGGTGCGCTCGCCGCAGCCAGGCCGGCAGCGCGTCGTCGACCGCGGCCGCCGCCGGGCCGGGCCCGTCGGGACGAGCAGGATGTCGGGCGTGGGCGTGGAGCGCGGTCATCCCCGAATAGGTCACTATCGCGATGACGAAAGGATTACCGTTGACGAACTCAGGCGACCCGGGCTCGGTGGCGCGTCGTTACGTCGAGGCCATCGGCGAGCAGGACTGGCAAACCGTCTCCGACTGCTGGCGGCCGGGTGCGATCGACGTGTTCGTCGGCGTCGCCGATCTGCGCGCTCCGGGCGAGGTCGTGGCCTTCTTCCGTGACGTGCACGCCGCGGTCCCCGACCTGACGGTGGAGATCCTCTCGGTCACAGCGCAAGACGAGCGTGCCGTGGTGCACTGGCGCATGCACGGCCGGTTCGACGGCACCGCGCCGCTGATCGGGTTGGCCCCCAACGGAAGACACCTCGATCTGCTGGGCACCGACGTGTTCGTCGTGCGCGAGGGGCTGATCGAGTCGAACACGGCGATCGTCAACGGGCTGGAACTCGCCCGCCAACTCGCCGTGCTGCCCCCGCAGCACTCGATCGCCGAGCGGGTGCTGTTCGGACTCGCCAATTCGATTGCCCCACTGGGCAAAGCGATTCGCGCACGGAACCGTTCCGGACGATGAGCCACGCTGCCGATCCCGCCTCCGATGAGGGACACTGTTCCCCACACCGGGGATCGAAAGGGGTGGGACGTTGGCGACGATCGTCCTCGTGCACGGCATCGCGCAGGAACAGGAATCGGCCGACACGCTGGAGGCGCGCTGGTTGCCCGGACTCGCCGGAGGCGTACGCAACTACGGCGCACCCGAATTGGCGGACCGATTGTGGCGCAACGGTACTCCCGGCGACTTGTCGACCCGCATGGCGTTCTACGGCAATCGGTTCCTGGTCGAGGGCGCCCAGGGTGCGGGGACCGAACTCGACGACGAGCAACTCGACCTGATGGAGCAACTCGCGGCCACGTGGCTCGCGACAGCCGTGGAGCACGCCGGTGACCAGCGCGATCGGGCGACGGCCCGCCGACTCGGCACTCCCCCGCCGCCGGACGCGGTGGCGCAGGGAGCAAACGCGAGGCTGCGGCCCGCTTTGAACGCGCTGATGCGCTTGCGCTGGTTCGCGCCGTTCGGGTTCGGGCTGGCCCAGAAGTTCGTCATAGCGGCACTGTCCCAGGTCACCCGGTACTTCACCGACGACGAGGTGCGGGAGTACGCCCAGCGGCAGGTGCTCGACCAGATCGGCCCCGAAACGCGCCTGGTGATCGCGCACTCGCTCGGCAGCGTGGTGGCCTACGAGGCGCTGCACCGCACCGACCATCCGGTGTCCCTGCTGACCATGGGCTCGCCACTGGGCCTGCGCACGGTCGTGTACGACCGGCTGCGCCCGCAGCCGAGCACCGTGCCGAAGGCGGTGACGAACTGGCACAACCTGGTGGACGAGGACGATCTCGTCGCGGCGCACCTCGATCTCACCGTGTTCTTCCCGCCGTATCCCGGCGGCACCGTCGCTCCGGTCACCGAGCCGCACTTCGACAACGGCGCGTCGCCGCACGACTCCACGAGCTACCTCGTCAAATCGGTCACCGGCGGCATCGTCACGAAAGCGCTCGGACACTCCATATAGTTCGCACTGGCACTGTCCGAGTTTCGAAATGGCGAGCGCTGGACCGAAACTCAGCGGCAACCCCCTGCGCGATCCGGAGCCGACGCTTACCGAACGCTCTGGGAAAGGTGCACTTTCGCGTCTTCGTACGTTCCGGCGAGCGCGGCCTCGTCGCGGGTGTAAACCAGGTGCAGCACCCCGGTGTCGAAGGTCTCCGAGGACAGCAGGCGCAGCGGAACAGTGGTTGCGCCGTCCTGGAACAGGCGCTCGCCTTTGCCGACCGCGATCGGATGCACCAGCAGGTGCAGTTCGTCCAGCAGCCCGGCGGCCAGCAACTGACGGACGACCGAGACCGAGCCGCTCATGCCGATGTCCCCGCCCGGCTCGCCCTTCAATGCCGTCACCACCTCGATCAGGTCGCCGTCGATCACTTCGGAGTTGCGCCAGGTGAATTCGAGGTTCTGCCGCGTCACCACGAGTTTGCGCGCATCGCCCAGTTTCTTCGCGAACGCCGCGTCCGGGCCACCCGCCGCTTCGCGCTCCGGCCATGCGCCCGCGAAGCTCTCGTAGGTCCTGCGGCCGAGCAACAGGGTGTCGGCGGCGCCGAGTTGGGCGTCGACAGCCGCCCCCATGGCGTCGTCGAAATACGGGAAGTGCCAGTTCTGCGGATCTTCGATGACGCCGTCGAGGGCGATGAACAGGCCTGCGGTGATTTTCCTCATGCGCGTTGCTCCTGGATCGGTGTTGCGAACTCGGTCGCTTGATCCGACGGGGTGACGCGCGAGAACTCATCGGTCGGCGTGAAAGGCTGCCCGGTAGTTGTGCGGGCTCGTCCCGACCACTCGCTTGAAGCGGTCGCGGAACGCGGTCGGCGACCCGAAACCGACCTGGCCCGCGATCCGGTCCACCGGGTGACTGGTGACTTCGAGCAGATGCTGCGCCTGCCGGATGCGCGCACGCAACAGCCATTGCAGGGGCGTCGTTCCGGTGTGCTCGCGAAACCGCCGGTTGAGCGTGCGGGTGCTCATTCCGGCTTGTACGGCGATCTCGTCGAGGGAGAGGTCGCGCGCGGAGTTGTCCTGGATCCACCGCAGCACCGGCTCCAGCACCGAGCCGCGCGGCGTCGGTGGCTGGTCGTGCACGATGAACTGCGCCTGTCCCCCTTCCCGCTCCAGCGGCACGACGGATTTCCTGGCCGCGTCCGCCGCCACCGCCGAGCCGTAGTCGCGGCGGACCATGTGCAGGCACAGATCGATCCCGGCCGCGGCGCCCGCCGAGGTGAGCAACGAACCGTTGTCCACGTACAGCACGCCGGGGTCCACCTCTATCTCCGGGTAGCGGGCGGCTAGTTCCGCGGTGGCGAGCCAGTGCGTGGTCGCGCGATGGCCGTTCAGCAATCCGGTCGCCGCCAAGATGAAGACGCCGGAACAGATCGACGCGATACGGGTGCCCGCGGCGGCGGCCCGGCGTAGCGCGTCGATCACCTCGTCCGGCACCGGCAGGCCCGGATCGGCGCAGCCGGGCAGCACGATCGTGTCGGCCTCGGCCAGCGCGTCGAGCCCCCGGGACGCACACAGCGTGAACACGCCCGCGTCGACCGTCGGCGCGGGCGCGCAGACCAGCACGCGATAGGCGGGGCGTCCGTCGGGCAGGCAGGTTCGCCCGAACACCTCCACCGGCGTGGCCAGATCGAACGAGATCACTCCGTCCAGCGCGAGTACGACCACGGTGTGCATGGCAATAGCGTAGTTATCCGGTCGATTTCAGCCAATGCCGATCTAGTGCGCCCTGGGAGGAGTGGGCAGTTCAAGGCTAATGGCGAGAATCAATCGCTATATGGCACTTTCGCCAATTTCTCGTACGCGCCGCGCTTACTAGTGTCGACCGCCGTGACGAAGTTCCTGCTCTCGGTCCACGTGCTCGCCGTGATCATCGCCGTCGGACCCGTGACGGTGGCTGCCAGCATGTTTCCCGCCACCACCCGCCGCGCCCTCGCCCCATCCGGAGCCGAGCACAGCCCCGCCGTCCTCGGCACGTTGCATCGCATCTGCCGGGTCTACGCTCTGCTCGGCGTGCTCGTCCCGGCCTTCGGTCTGCTCACCGCGCTGAGTCTCGGCGTGCTCAGCGACGCATGGCTGATGGTGTCGATCGGGTTGACGGCCGCCGCGGCGGGTGTGCTCGCACTGCTCGTGCTGCCGGGACAGCAGAAGATCCTGGCAGACCTCACCGGGACGACACCGACGCTGATCCGCCGTCTCGCCATGGACACCGGGGTGTTCAACCTGCTGTGGGCGGCGGTCACCGTTCTGATGATCGTCCGGCCGGGTTCGACGACCGGAGCGTAACGCTCAGTCGGGCAGGTGGCGGACCACCATCGACAGGTCGCGGACGATCATGATCGGGCACGCCACCGACAGCAGCAGCGCCTGACTGGTCGAGCCGAGCAGCATGCCTGCGAACCCACCTCGGCCCCGGCTACCGACCACGAGCAACTGGGCTCGCTCGGAGCGTTCGAGCAGACAGCGCTCGGGCCGATCGGTCACGATCTCGCGCCGGATCTCGACGTCCGGAAAGCGCTCCTGCCATCCGGCGAGGCTCTCCGCGAGCACGATCTGCTTTTCGGTGTCACCCGCGAGCTCCGCCCTCGCCGACGGCAATTCGACGCCGGTCCACACGTGCAGTGCCAGCAGCGGCACATCCCGCGCCGAGGCCTCGTGCAGTGCCGCTTCGATGGCGGGTTCACTGACCTCCGTACCGTCCACCCCGACCACGATCAGCTGCTTCCTGGCCTCCGGGCTGAGCGGCGCGCCCTCCCGGACCACGACCAGCGGGCAGCGCGCCCGGCGGGCCAGCGCCGCGCTCACCGACCCGAGCAGAGCGCGCCGGACGGTCCCGCGTTCCCGGGTTCCGACCACCATCATCCGCGCTCCGCGGGTACGGTCCAGCAGCGCCGGACCGACCGGCTCGTACACCAACTCGGTGGTGATCTCGATGTCGTGCAACGCCCGGACCGCGATGAGCGCCTCCTCGGTCGCGGTGTCCAGCACCCAGCGACCGTGCCCCTCCAATCGGGCGTAGTCGGTGCTGGTGAGCGGTTCGGTGACGCCGGGCCCGTAGTCGGCGACCGGATCCAGCACGTGCACCAGACACAGCGGCGCCCGATGCTGCGCGGCCGCCTGCGCTCCCCACGCGACCGCCGCCGCCGATCCGGCGGACCCGTCCACACCGACCACGATCGGCCCGTTGCTTCGCATGCTCACTTCCTTTCCCGACGAAAAGATCGAGCTCAGCACCGCCGATTTCGACACTACCGGCGCGGCGGACCCGTCAACCGCCGAGGACGACGCACGCGTACCCCAGGTGGACGCCTTCACCGACCCGCAGGTCGATTCCCGCCACATACGGTGCGTACGGCTCTTGTACCGCGCTGACGGTGTGCGGCCCCGGTGTCGCGGGCACCCAGTCGATCAGTGCGACGCCGCCCGACGGGCGGACCACGCCGAACAGGATGCCGTTGTCGTAGAACGTCACCGGTGTGACGATGTCGGTCACCGTCGCTCGCGCGGTGTAGGTGCAGCCTGTTCCGTAGTTCGTCGCCAAGCCGAAATTGATGCCGGGATACATCCCCACCTGGGTCACCGTGGCTCCGGCCACGGGTGGGCAAGCCAGCGCGACTGCCGCGCCGGTTCCGATCGCCGCCGCTATCGCGGCAACTCCTTTTCGCATGCGGAGTGGTCCTATCGGTCGTGAGTCGCTCTTCGTCGAACGGACGCCGGCCGCGCACCGGCGCGATAACTAGATACTCACTCCCCCACGGCTTCGACGGGGGCAAACCGCGGAATCTCGATGGGGCCCGCACCGCCTGACGGTCGTGTCGCCCCGGCGTGGTTGGGTGTCCGGAGGTCTTCCCGAGACAACGGAGGTGCGGCGTGGTGGCGATCGACTTCGAGCGGAGGGCGCGCGGGGCGAGGACGGTCTCGGTCCGGCGTTCGGTCGCCGCTCAGGGGCTCGGTGGCGTACCGCCGACGGCGCTGGTGCTGGCGGGCATCGTCAGCGTGCAAGTGGGCGCGGCGGTGGCGAAGCAACTGTTCGCGGCGACCGGAGCGGCCGGTGCGGTCACGCTGCGGCTGGTCTTCGCCGGGATCGTCCTGCTGGTGATCTGGCGCTCGTCGCTGCGGGTGGCACGCGGCGCGCTGCCGGTCGTCCTCGGCTACGGCGCGGTGCTCGCGCTGATGAACCTCTCGTTCTACGAAGCGATCGATAGGATTCCGCTCGGCATGGCGGTGACCATCGAGTTCCTCGGACCGCTGAGCGTCGCGCTGGCCGGATCGCGGCGCTGGATCGACCCGCTGTGGGCGATGCTCGCCGGGGCGGGAGTGCTGCTGCTGACCCGGGCCGACGGCGACGTGAACTGGGCCGGAGTGCTGTTCGCGCTGGCCGCGGCGGCGTGCTGGGCAGGCTACATCCTGCTGAGCGCCGCACTCGGCGAACAGACCAGCGGCGGCGGCGGTCTGGCACTGGCCATGGCGTTCGGCGGCCTGGTCATGCTGCCGGTCGGCGTCATCGACGCGGGCGCCGCGCTGTTGCAGCCCGGCGTGCTCGCCGCCGGATTCGCGGTGGCGTTGCTGTCGTCGGTGCTTCCGTATTCGGTGGAGCTGGAAGCGCTGCGGCGGATCCCGCCCCGCGTCTTCGGTGTGCTGATGAGTCTGGAGCCAGCGGTCGCGGCGATCGCGGGTTTGGTCGTCCTCGGTCAGATCATGAATCTCGGACAGTGGGCGGGCGTCGCGTGTGTGGTGGCTGCGTCGGCGGGGGCGACGCGGACCGAAGCGAAGGATTGACGGCTCCGGCCACTCAGCGCGTTTGCCGCGTCACGTCCGGCTGACCGGCGGGACGCTGCGCATCATCTGCCGTCCCCGGGTTGTCGGCGATCAAACTGCCGAGCAGTGCCAGAGATCGCTCCGAGGGCGATCCCGGCTCCGCGTGGTAGGCGATGAGTATCTGGCCCGGCGCGCCGTTCACGCTGAACGTCTCGTAGGACAAGGTCAGGTCCCCGACCATGGGGTTGCGAAATTCCTTGACGCCCCCGGTCTTCGCCCGGACGTCATGGCGGGCCCACAGCTGCCGGAACTCCTCGCTCTTCAGCGACAACTCGCCGACCAACTCGGTCAATCGCGGGTCGTCCAGGTCCGCGCCCGCGGTCGCCCGCAGGCTGGCGACGGTGTCGGCCGCGATGGTCGGCCAATCCAGGTAGACGTCGCGCGCCTCCGGATCGAGGAAGACCATGCGCACCTGATTCACTCCCGGAACCGAACACGAGTTGACGGCCGCGGCCAAGGGATTCGCCGCCAGGACGTCCAGGTACCTGCCCAGCACCAGCGCCGGCGTGTGCGGCCACGCGTTCATCAGGCGCAGCAAGCCGGGCGCCACACGTTCGGGCCGCCGCGGCGCTCTCGGCCGTCTGGCCGTCGGCCTGGCCAGTTCCCGCAGGTGCGCCGTGCCCTCCTCGTCCAGCGCGAACACCCGCGCGAGCGACGCGATGACCTGTTCGGAAGGATGCCGGTCGCGCCCTTGCTCCAGTCGCACGTAATAGTCGGCGCTCACCCCGGCGAGCAGCGCGATCTCCTCCCGGCGCAGACCGGCGACCCGCCGCTGGCCGCCGCCCGGCAACCCGAAATCCTCCGGTCGCACCAATTCGCGGCGCGCGCGTAGGAAGGCGCCCAGTCGATTGTCGGAGTCCATGACCCGAGCGTAGGTCAGGGGCGCCGCTCCTGGGTGGCCCCGCGACTACCAGGAAGTCCGCAGCCTGCCAGGCGCACGCGAAGGGCCGGAAAGTAGTGGACATGACGAACGACAACCTCACCGGCCGCGTCGCGGTCGTCACCGGAGCATCGAGTGGAATCGGCGCCGCCACCGCACGGCGGCTCGCGCGGAGCGGCGCCAAGGTCGCCCTGCTGGGCAGGCGCAAGGATCGCATCGAAGAACTCGCCGCCGAACTCGGCGCGGACGCCCTCCCGGTCGTCGCCGACGTCGGCGATCAGCAGTCCGTGCGCGATGCCGCCGCCACGGTGCGTGCGGCGTTCGGGCCCGTGGACCTCGTCGTCGCGAACGCGGGCGTCATGCTCGCCGCGCCGTTCGAGTCCGCGCTCACCGACGAGTGGGACCAGATGGTCGGCACCAACGTCACCGGGCTGCTCTACACCGGACGAGCGTTCATCGATGACCTGCTCGCGGCCGCGACCGACGGCAAGCGCGCCGATCTGGTGCTGGTCGGCTCGATCGGCGGGCACACGGTCTTCCCCAACTACGCCGTCTACACCGCCACCAAGGCGGCGGTCGCACACCTGACCCGCAACCTGCGCGCCGAGTTCGGGCCGCGCGGCGTCCGGATCAAGAACATCGAACCGGGCTTCGTCGGCACCGAACTCGGCGACGGGATGCAGGACGAGCAACAGCGCTCCGGCCTGGCGCAGTGGCGCACGGCGATCGAGATCCTGGAACCCGGCGATATCGCGGACGCGATCGCCTACGCCGTCGACGTACCCCGGCACGTCAACATCGCCGAGATCGTCGTCGTCCCGACCCAGCAGGGCTGATCGCCGACGCGTTCGCCGCTACCACCCTGGCGGATGACCGACACTGCCCCGGCGCCGCGCCAGGCCCGAGGACGCCTCGGCGGCCGCCGAGATGGGATACCTCGGCTGGCGCGACGCACATCGGGCCGACGTCCCCGACATCCCGGCCGTGCGTCCGCGCGACTCGTTCGAGTCCGCGGCCGAGCGCGTCGGCGACACCCGCGCCCGCCGCCTTCCCTACGAACCAGGGCTGGACCGGCGAAGGCGTCTTCACCCACGCGGCTCCTGGCCCCACTGATCCGGTCCTGGTTCCCGCCCACCGCTATACGAAGCTGCCCTGACCGCTCTCGCGATTGCTGCGGACGACGCACTGTCGTACCCAGCAGGCGCACCGGGATGTCGCGGCAGACTAGTCGGTGTCCGCCCACTCGGGCCACGGTCGCATGCCCTCGTCACCGCGGATGTATGCGAGGCGGCGCAGCGCCAACCGCTGATGGCTCGGGTCGACGGCGGCGGCCCGCAACGACTGCAAGGCCATCCGGAACTCCTGGATGTCGCGCAGCAGGTAGAAGCCGTCCCACCGCATCACATCCCGGCCGTATCCGGTACAGAACTCGGCGTACTCCGAGGCGGTGATCTTTTTGGCGGTCCAGCACTCGATCGCCATGTGCACCAGGTCCCACTCCGGTGGGCCGATCACAGCCCGTTCCAATCCGACCAGGATCGCGTCGCCGTCGTCGCCGACCACCACGCCGTCGCCCGAGCCCGCGCCCTGCACCACCGACCACGGCAGACCCCGCGGCAGCGCCTTCCAGCGGCCGCGCAACTCGTCCAGATGTTTGCCCAACCAGCGCCGGTCGTCCTCGGTCACCGTCTGGGCGGCGGCGATGTCCTCCTCCACCCGAGCCAGGGGCGCCATCCGGCGCAGCTCGAAACCGGGCAGCGGCAGCCGATGCAACTCTCCCAGCGCCTTGCCGACCTCGCCGGGCGTGCCGGAGTGATGCGGCGGCAACTCCTGCCAAAAGGTCACCGGTCGGCCGTCGACCACGACCGGCTGCGGGATATCCGGGACGACCCGCGTCGCCGACACCCCACAGGTCTCCAGCCATCGAGACACGGCGACTTCCCGCGAAGTCGCCAGCTTCTGTTCCCGCCCGCCGATCCGCACGACGATTCCGTCGCGCAACCGATAGACCCCCTGCGCGCCCACGGGCTCGGCATCGCTCGCATCGATACCGACGCTCACACAGGCGGCACGCAGAATCGACCGCATGCCGTTGCCCGCGACATCCGCGGTCATGTCGACCCCCCGCAACCGCCCCGGGGGGAGTAGCACCGCATCTCGCTCTCGAGCCTCATGGCAGCCATCCAGATACCGGGGGGCAAACACCCCATTTTCCCTGGTCAATGGACATTACCCGAGAGATTCCACCGCGCTCAGCAACCAAACAGAATCCGACCGATTCGCCCGAATTACCCCGTTCGACAGCTCCCACATCCCGCCCATGCACCGAAAACGGTCCCCGTGCCCCGCAGCACGATGCCGCCGCCCAACTGCCGCGACTTACGCCAGAAGGTGAAGCGATGTGCGAGCACCGCGAAGTGGCGAAGGCGAGAACGCGCCGGACCCACTCAACGTAACCACCGACCTGGGGGTCCGGGGGCGAAGCCCGCCGGGCGGGGTGTGGGGGTTGCACCCCCACAGAACACCCAGTTCCACCAAAAAGGCGAGTGCTCTCCGCGAGCACTCGCCTTCGTTGGTGGAGCTGCCGGGAATCGAACCCGTTCCGCACCCCTGGTCGCGGGTCCGAAATGCCACCTACCTGCGTTAATACATCTCATCGAATCTCATCCGACCACACCTAATCTCGGTAGGTTGTGGGCAAAATGTGGGCACCGATGCCCTCAGCGCGGCTTAGGTCACAGCGTCGTACCGAGCCAGGACGCGAACCCCACCAGGCCCTCACTCTGGCGCCGCTGCGCCGCGGCGATCCCGTGCACAGTCTCCCGCACCCCCGGGTGCAACCGGGTCTGCTGCGGTGCCGCTGCACGCGCCTTGTTCAACGCAACCAGCGCCTTGTCCGGCTTCCCCGACATCAACCACGCGCGGGCGTTGTCCTGCCAGTGATGGCCGATCCGGGTGGGTGGCGCTCCGGCCGAGTAGACCAGCCCGGCGCCCTCTATCGCGGCCCGGTTCGGGTCGCCGGATTCCAGCTCGATCGCGTGCGAGTGGATCTCGGTGTTCAGCGGCCCGAAGTCGACCATGTACAGATCGGTCTCGCCGGTCCGCGCCGCGATCTCTCGAGCCGCGTCGATGTGGTCGACCGCGGCCGCGTGGTTCAGCTTCCGCGCTTCGTTCACCGCCCCGGCAAGGTGCGAGTACCCGCCCAGAATCAGCCCCGGGTGGGTTTCGTCGGCTGCGGATATCGCCGAATCGATGAGTTGGCCGGCGACCTCCGACTCCCCGTAATGGGTGAGCACCCGGGCCCGTGCCAGGACGGAGAACGCACCCCAGTTGCGATCATCGGATAGGGGCGCATAGGTGTCTGCCAGGTCGAGCGCGGGCAGCGTCAGCAGTAGGTGACCAGTTCTCCGGGCGGACCACTCGGCGAGCACGTACGCGGCCGTTAGCAGGGTGTACGCGTGCGCCTGCTCGTCGCCGGACAGCTCCCGCACAGCGCCGTGCAACCGGCGGATGATGCCCGGCAATACCGCGATGGTCTGGCGCGTACGGTCGCGGCGGTACAGCAGTTGCGCGGCCGACAGGTCCGCCTCGAGCTGCGGCAGCGGACCAGGATCCACCGCACGGGCGTACCGACCTTCGGTCAACAGCACCGACAGTTCGTTCACCGCATCCGACAGGGGCTTGCCGTCGTCGTAGGGTGCGCCGGTCAACTGCTCTGGGGTGATCCGTAGAGCACGCGCTACCGCCGAGATGAAGCCGGGGGACGCGGGTTCTCGTCCCTGCTCGACTGCCTTGACCATGCTCAGGCTGTAGGCCGCACGGGCTGCGAGCGCCCGTTGGCTGAGTCCAGCAATCTTGCGTTCCGATGCGATCCGCTGCCCCACGCTGTCGCTCATGTCCCGAGGGTAGATCGATCGCGGGCCGCTGTCCCCTCACTGTCCCTCGGTGGTCTTGCCGTACGCGAACGTTTTTGGCAGGCCCCGGCGCCGAGTGACCCCCGAATCCTCGGCGCCGGGTGCCTCACCAACCCACACCACCACAGCGCGTCGAGGGGGCACCGTGACCGATGAGCTCGTCACCACGCTCGTTGTCATCGCAAGCGTTCCTGCCGGGCTCTGGCTGCTATTCGACGGCCTGCCCCGGTTCCTTGAGCGTGGCGAGAAACAGCCCGCTCCCGCCCTCGATGGTGAGCTACCGGCACGCGACGAATACGACTGCCACCCTGCGCCACTCGTGCCCTTCACCGTTCCGCAGGCCCGGATCGTCATGCAGAAGCTCATCCGCTGCGATGCCGAGCGCTGCGACTGCAAAGCCGCTGCGTTCCGAGTGCTCGTCGAAGCGGGTCTCGTGAGGCCAGCGAAGGCGCTGCGGTGAACGCAGCCAAGCCGGACGATGACGCGCTGCGGTTCTGCGGATACTCGGACGATGGCACCCCGCAATACGTCGGCCCGGACGGCTGGCCGCGCACGCCCGAAGAGCACGCCGAGATCCTCGAGGATGGGGCGATCGACCGCGCCCGCGAGCTACTTGGCCCACAGTCCGATGATGCCGAGTAGGGGCGACACCGCAACCGGTTACGTCACGTGATGGAACCAATTGTTCCCAGGCGCCGCAACATTTGTAACGGTCACCGGACCGGGGGTACTCGCCACTGAGTACCCCCGGTTTCGTCGTGAGAGGGAGTTGGACTCCCTGCCAAGCCATCCGGGGACTCGATGTCCCTCAGTTCTGATTCGGCCTCGGTGCCAGCGTTTTTGCCGACAGCGGCAAGGGGGGGTGCGTTCGCCGCACACCCAAGCAGGAGGCCGCGCACCAGTGCGCGGCCTTCGCAACCACGGTGCTCATGACCGGGGTTGCCCAGACCCGTAGCCGACCCGAGCCGCTATGGGCTCCGACTGATCCTGACGACGGCCTTCCGGGGTACTCCCCCAGGGGTGGCCCGGCGGCGGCCTGGCTGCCCTCCTGGGGGCGAAGGGAGAGGTCGGAGGGTTCCACCGACCCTGCAACCCTCCTGCGCGCAATGGTAGACCATCGCCGGTTATCGTGACAATGACCAGTTCAGCACGGTATTCTGACGGGGTGGAATGCGCTGTGTGTGGTCGCTCGTTCGCGTGGTCCGGCCGTGGCCGGCGCCCGGTCGTCTGCGGCCAGCGATGCCGGAAACGGAAGTCTCGCCTCCCTGCTGGCTTGCCTGAGTCGTTGACGTCTCTACGCCGCTGGACCGCACGCGACGGTAAGCGGCCTGTGCAGACGGACGGTCGTGCGGCGTCCTCCACCAACCCGGACACGTGGACGGAGTTCTCGGCGGTGGCCGATAGTCCGCACGGCGTGATGCTCGGCGATGGCTTGGCGTGCTGGGACCTCGATGGTGTGCTGTCGGAGGACGGTGCGCTGAATCCGGACGCCGCGGCCGTGCTCGCACGGGTGGGCCGTGATGCCTTGTGGGTGGAGCGGTCGATGTCCGGTCGGGGGCTGCACGTGTTCGTGCGTGGCGATGAAGGCCCGGCGCGAGTAGGTGATCGGGTCTCCTACTACAGCCGGGGCCGGTTCATCGCTGTCACGGGGGATCGGTATCCCGCGGTGGCCTGAGTTCAGATCAGGGCAGCGGCCAAACCGATTGCCTTCTTCTGCGCGCTGCGCTCGGCGAGGTCGACCAGGTCGCCGACGTCGGCGACGCGCGGCTCGACGATGGTGGTCGAGAAGTTGTGTCCGCTGCCCGTTCCCGTCGCCGCACCAGCGCCGGGGAAGCCGTCGGAAGTGATGCGGGTCGACGACCATGCGGAGGAGTTGATCGCCTCGAGCAGCGGCGCATTCCGTGCCGCGTCGTATGCGTTGACGATGAACTCCCCCGGCGAGACCCGCGCGTGGATGCCGTCTCCGCGTGAGCCTCCGATCCCTTCGACCCATCCGCCATCGGCGTAGCCGTGGCCTTGGCCCCACATGGTGCGCAGGTCGGTTCCGTAGCGAGCGCGGTAGTAGCGCAGTGCCGCCGCCATGTTCGCCGCGGGGTTCGTGCGGTCGTTCGGCAAGCTGGGGTCACGGTATTGGGCGAATGTCCCCGGGATGACCTGCAGCAAGCCAACGGCTTCGTTGCCGCCGCTGTTGACGTCCTGCACCTGCTGAATGATGGACGGGTTGCCGCCGCTCTCCAATTGGATCTGCGCCAGCATGATGTCCACCTGCGCGGGGTTGAACCCTTCCCGGGCCAGCATCTGTGTCGCGAGCCCGCGCCACTGCTCGGCGCCTGCTCCAGTCTGGTAGGTCGGTGTGGGGGCCCGCAACGTCAGCGTCGTCGTGCCGAGATCGGTGTTGACGTTGAGGCTGCCTGGGACCGCGGAACGGTAGGCCGGATCGTCCACCGGCACAGAGGATTGCGGCGTGGTCGTGGTGACGACCGATGGCAGGTTCTTCGGCTGGTAGGAGTAGCCACCTCCCAGAGTTCCCGCCTTCTGGCTGTAGAAGTTCACCGTGGTGTTGAGCGCACGGTTGTAGGGGTTGGAGTCGCTGAAGATGCTGTTCTCCAGCCCGAAGAACGCCAGGAATCCTTGGGCGAGGATGCCCGCGGCTTTGGAGGCGATGCCGGGCAGGCTCAGGGCGCTGGTGTCGCCGCCGCCGCGCTGGAGCAGGGACTCGCGGGCGTTCTGCGCCTGCTGGTACTTCAGGTCCGCGGCCTGCTTGTCCCGGTCGGTCGAGTTCGGGTTGGCGTACACCGCGTTGCGCTCGCTGTTGGCGGCGTCGATCGCGGACTCGGCCTGCAACTGCTGAATCTGCTGATCACTCATCCGACCGGGCAAGGGGGCCTGCGGGTAGGTCACCGTCGACGAAGTGACGCCCGAGGTGTCTCCGGTGCCGATGCCGCCGACGCCGCTGGTGTTGGGGCCAGCTCCCATGGGCAGGTTCGCGTGCTGGTTGAACAGAGAGTTGTTCGCGCCGATCGCGGCACCGCCGTACATCACGGTTCCCGTGGCACCGCCCGACTCGACGTTCACCCCGGAAGGGAGCGTGCCCGCGGTATGGCCTCCCGCAGGCATGCTCGGATCGTTGACCCAACCGACCCGGAACGAACCCGCCCCACCGATGCCGTTCTGGAATCCGTGCGCGGCCAGCCATTCGCCTTCATTGGCGGTGGACATGCGGCCAGCATTCGAAGGCAGGCCGGTCGCGATGTTGGCGAGCTGGGAAATGAAGCCGGAGCAGTCATCCGCCCCGCCGTACGGGGCACCCGAACGGCTGCGCGCGTACTCGTCGAGCAGCTGGGCGGGGGACTTGCCCGCGGCGCCGATGATGCCGCCGTCCTCGTGACCTGGCAGCTTCGGGAACGTACCGGCATTGATCGCGGCGAGCTCGCGCCCGTAGGTCTTGGAGCTGTCGCGGTTGATGATCCACTCCCCACCGTCCAACCACGAGATAGGGACACCGCTGGACGCGGCCACGCCGAGGAACCCGTCCCGCCGCTCGGTACCCGGGCCCGTGGTCGGCAACTGGCCGCCCTTCGCACGGCCGCCGACATGCCCACCGGTCACCGTGGTGTAGTCGCCGCTACCAGGGTTCAGAGCGCGGCGCGCCTCCACATTCAGTTGGGCCTCATCGAACGCGAACTTGACGTCGACCTTGGCCGTGTAGGGGGCGTTGGTGACCTGGGAGATATCGGCCTTCGCCCGCTCGGTGTCGGCAACGATCGTCAGCGTGCCATCGAGGTTGTTGTGGATCTCGTACTTCAGTTCCCGAAGCCGCTGAAGGTTCTCCGGGGTGGTGTCCTTGATGACGACGGTCTTACCGTCCGGGATCTGCTGAATCGCCAGACCCATGCCCTCGAACCGCTGCCGCGCGTCCGCGGTGAGCTGGAACGAACCTTCCAGGGCACGATTGAGTTGCCGCTGCCGCTCACCTGCCGACCCGACCTCGGTCGAATAGCCGTTCATCTTCCCGCCGAGCGTGGCGGCGGACTCGCCGACATCGTCGAGTTCGTTCTTCAGGTTCGCGAGGTCGGGCAGCGCCTTGTCCCGGTTGCTGCTACCCAGCGCGTCGTTGTACTTCTTCACCGCGTCCGCGTACTTCTGCACGGCCTCCGGGACGCCTTGCAGCGCCGCGGCGATATCGCGGTCGTTGAGTCCTGCGCTCTGGAACCAGTCACGGGTGATGCCCGTGTACGCCTTGTCCCGGCCGAGCGACTCCACAATGCTCTGCGTCAATTGCTGGTTGATGGCGGCCTTGTCGGCGTCAGCTTGGCCGGTCGAGGCGAGCAGGAACCGTTGCGGGTTGATGCCGAAGGACTCCGCCCGGGTGAGGAAGCCTTGCTGCTGCAGCTCGGACGCGGCCTGCTCGAGGGTCTGACGGGTGACCTTGCCCGTGGTCTTATCGAGGGTGTTCTGCAACGCCAGTTCGTGCTCGCGTTGCTCGTCCGCCGCGCGGGCCGCTTCCTGGTGCTTGTTGATGAGGTAGGTCAGACCGGCGCCGGCGCCGATCGCGAGCGCCGCAGCGCCCAGCGGTCCGGCTACGCCGAGCAGGCCACCGAGACCGGCGATCGCGCCGCCCGCGCCGTTGGGACCCGTGGCGCCCGACAGCCCGGAACGGAAGTTGCGGACGGCGTCGTTGGCGTTGTTGATGCCAGCGCGCACCACATCGAATATCGGGCCGATCGTCTTGAACGCGAGGTAGGCCACGACGACGTCACGCACCAGGCCCGGATGGGCGGCCAGGAGGTCCGCTGCCGCACGAAGGAACGGCATCGCGATACCCGACCAGGTTTGGAAGCCCTCGAAGACACCACGCAGGATCGGCGGCAGATCCCCGAGCACGGGCAGCATCCGCTCGAAGCTCTCGCGCGCCATGGTGAAGAAGTCGCGCAACTCCTTCTGTCCCTCGGTGGATTTGAGGAACTTCGACATGCGTTCGGTGAGGTCGTCGAGCTTGCGCAGCGTGGCCCCATCATCCCCCGCGGCCCGGAACACGCTCAGGATCGAGGAGCCGATGTTGCCGACGATCGAGGCGAGTTCCTTACCGGTGTCGATACCGTCTTGGATCCACTTCTTCAGCGACCCATCCGCGGCGGTGCGCTGGATCAAGGCATCGAAGCGGTCCCCGGCGTGGCTGATCGCGTCGCCGAACCGCGGCAGGAACTCCGACCCGACCGTCACCAACTTCGTCAGGGCGTTCGTCCAGGCGTCCGACCCGCGGGCCGCGTTCTGGAATGCCCGCGTCGTGTTGTCCAGGGAGGTCCTGAAATCCACTTTGTTGGTCTCCGATGCCAGGGCGGCAAGGGAGGAACGGATACCGGTGTTGATGGCGCCGTTGATCCCGACCATGCCCGCGCGGAGATTGGGGAGTTGCTGCCCGGCGAGGTGGGTCACTGCGGCGCCCATGCCGTTGGTCAGGGCGTCCTGCGATTCCTTGCGTGCCTCGCTCCACGCTGGACCCAGCGCGCGCACGTCCTGCACGAGTTGCCGGGCGTTCGGCGACAGCTTCGCCATGGCCTCATCCGCTTTGGACTGTGCGGCCGAACCTTTGCCCGCATCCTCCCGGACCTTCGCCAACTCCCGCTCGGCCACCGTCTGGGCGTGCGTGGCGTCGGACGCCTTCTGCTTGGCGTCGACAACCTGCCTCGAGCCCTCGACACCGCGGGCGTTGGCCTCCGCGGTGTCCTGCGCCAGATCCTGGGTGCGGACCTGCTGCTCCCGCAGCCGCTGCACCGCCTGCTCGTAACCTAGCTGGGCGCGCCTACGGGTGATCGAGTCCGCAGTGGGGTCGAACTGGACTTGCGCAAGCCGCTTGGCTGCTTCGTCCACCCCGATTGCCGCGTCCTCGGTGGCTAGTCGCTGATCGTCGAGGTCGAAGTTCATGTCGCGGATCGACCGCGACGCATCCCGGTAGGCGGTGTTGAGGTCGCGCAGGCTGTCGAGGTGGGTCCGATCGGCCTGCTGCGCACGATATTCGCCGTCGGCGACAGCGTCGAGGCGGTCGCGGTGTTCGCGCGCGGAGTCGCCTGCCTCCTTGGACGCTGCGGCCTGCGCCTTGAATGCCGCGGAGATCCCGCTCAGACCGGTAGCCACCGACCCGGCGCCGGCCAGCCCGGCGAATCCGATAGCAGGGATAAGGGCAACGGTGTTCGCCACCTTGGACGCAGCCTGCGCGATGGCGAGCAGTTCGGCGATAGCGCCTGCCGCACCGACGACACCGAGCACCCTCAGGTTGATCGTCGCGGCATCACGCAGACCATCCAGCGCCTTGCCGAGGTCCTGCCGGATCTCGCGCGCTGTCCTGGTGGCCTGAGAGCGGACACGGCTGGTGCTGTCGCGGTCGATCTCCGTGCGGATGACGAGCGGTTCCCGCGCGGCCGCGCGCAGCCCGGCGATTTCGGTTGCCGCAACCCCCGTATCGGCATCCACCCGGAACGTCTGGTTCTCGCGGGCGATCCGCTGAAGGTTCTCGATCTCGGCCGCGGCTACACGAGTGTCGGCGCCGATCTGGATATCGAGGTTGAAGTTGTAGCGCTGGAGCTGGGTCTCTGTCTCGGTGACGAAGTCGCGGAAACTCGGCTTGACCTTGATGCTCGCCGTACCGGCGTCGTACTGGGCCATCAGGCGGCCCCCCGCTCGACGGTGGCCTTACTCGCCTTCCATGACTCGGCCGGTGGACGAGCCTGCGCGACGATCGCGGCGAACTCGCGCGGGCTCAGCGCGGCGAGGAACTCCACGACGCCATCCACCAGGAAGTCAATCGGCGCCGATGATTCGGCTGACGTTCTCATAGTGCCCGCTCCCGTCCCTGCCACTAGGTATTGACCGTCCGGTCAAATCCGAGTGTGTGAGAGGCGAGCCGGTAGAGCTTCCGCCAACGGAACCGCTGGACAGAGCGGCTACGCAGTCCGGCGGGCCTGCGCGTACTCCTCGACGACGCTGCGACGGAAGCGCCACCAATGGCCTATGCGAATGCCGTCCAGGTCAGCCGCGATGTGGCGCACCCACCGTTCCGAGCAACCCAGGATCGCTGCGGCTTCGACACTGCCGATGCTGTCACCAATTGGTGATAGCCCTGCACTTTCTCGCCCCGTCTCGTCCTCATCGGCAGATGCCTCGATGACCTCTTGTTCGAGCCGCTTGGACAATCGGCGCACAGAGTCAGGGATCGGCTCACCATGCCAACGTCGGCGCCGCATGAACTCCTCGAGGCAGTAGTACAACCACTGCCCCTCGAGGTCGCTTACCTTCACTGCGCCTACCCCCCAGCCCCGCCCGAGCGCGCACGGCCGCCGTGCTGATCCGCCACACGCAGGACGTCATCAGCGCCGAGTACCAGCAACGCACTCGGATCACCGAACCGCATCGGATGGTCGTCGGGCAGCTCGAACCGGCGCAGCACATACACCTGCCCCGACTCCAACTGTTCGATCGGGCGCGACAACTCCCGCCACACCGCCAGATCCGTACTGCCGTAACGCCGGCGCTCCTCTACCGCCTCGGCGAGCAGAAACCGCCGGACGTCCCGTTGCGGCTGCGCGCCCTTAGGCCGTGCCACGGTTGCCCCATCGCGCGTTCGCCGCGTGCTGGTGCGCCGCGGACTTCACTCGCTCGCCGCGCGGGTCCAGCGACTGAGCCCACCGGACCACGTTCGCGTCACACTGGCGGATCTCCCCCGCCAGCTCGGTCACGCGACGGCTCGACGGCTCCGGCTTGGCAACCTCGGCATCGAGCAGGGACCGCAGCATGACGGCCCTATCGACCGTTGAGCGGATGCTTTCCAGCGTCAAGCACTCCGCAGGTGACCATTCCATCCCTTCACCGAGGTCGGAGGTCAAGGCATCGACGGCCCGGTCACCGGCCGTCTTCGGCTTGCGTGGCATCAGGTTCTCCTCTGGATCGTGGGCGATGCGATGCGGCGACCGGGCGGCGCTATGGGCTCCGACCGACCATGGAGCCACGGGAGGGGGCGCACCCCCAGGGCGGCCGGTCGCGGTGGCCTGATTGCGCCCCTGAGCTGCGTTGACGGTGCGCGGGGGTCGCGGTGTGGTCGGTTGCGGCACAGCGCGATTCAGCGCCGATCGCTCGCTTATCGTGACAATGCCCAGGTCGGCCGGGTTGTTGGTGTCGGCTACCTGGGCGGGGTCCCGACGCGCGGCACGGACCACCGGGCGAACCCGTGGCATGAGGTCCGCTCGCTGCATGCCGATCAGCGATGCTCGCGCGTCGGGAGTCTTCATCGGTCGCGCCTCAGCCGAGTTCGCCGTTGACGACGTCGCCGAGGTCGACGCTCTGGTCGCCGGATTGGCCGTGCTCGGCGCGGTAGCGGCCTTCGGCGATGATCTGCCGGTAAGCGGCGTTGACCTCGTTGGTGGTGGCGTCGCGGTGCTCGACGCGGTGGACGGGATGAACCTCGCGGTTGTGGGCGTCGATACCACGGCGGACCGCGGCGTCGGCGCGGGACTGGGCGAAGGCGGCCAGCGCTCGGCGGTCGCGGTCGGTGGCGGGTTCGCCGTTGGCGTCGAGGGTGTAGATCCGGCCTTCGACATTGATGGTGTCGGGTCGGCTGGCGCGTTCGCGGTCGTTGATCTGCTGGGCGCGGTCGACGTGTTCGATGGCGTCGAGCAGGCGATCGTTGGTCATTGCTGGTCTCCTTCGGTGTCTTGCTGGTGATGGGCTCGCAGTCGGGCGAGGTGCTGTTGGTGGACCGATGGCGCGGTCTGCTCGTCGGCGTCGCCGTAGGCGCCTTCGCTCTTGGCGTGGCGGAGGCGGGCGAGGGGGTTGCCGTACTCGATGCGGTCTTCGGGTCTGCCGCCTCCGGTGAGGCGGGCTCGGCGTTCGTCGGGGTCTTCGTCCATCGGGTTGTCTCCTTTCGTGGGTGGTGGACTGACGATGTAGTCGTGTCCGGTGTTGGGGCAGCGGCCGGTCAGGCGGGGGCGCAGCCAGTGCCGGCGTTGACAGTGGGGGCAGCGGATGCGGATGCGTGGCTTGCCGTGGGCGTCGGCGCCCCGCTCGCAGATCCGGGCGTATGCCTTCTTGCTCACGCGCTGGCGCTCCCTTCTTCGGTGAGCGGGGGCCGCCAGCACGGGTCGTTCGCCGAGCCGTCCATGTGGACGTAACGGTCCAGTGCGGCAACCAGAATCGCGGGCTTGTCACACACCGGGCAGACCCTCTTGCCGTACCGTTCCTCGAACTCAGCGCGGGGCATGGCCTCTACGAATCTGCTGATGTCCTCGGCGGGGTCCATCGCTCCGTAGTCGACGATTGCTGCGACGACCCGAGTTGTGTACGGGGTGTCCAGCGGCGTCGTCTTCGCCCGGTACGTACGATCCTCGATCTTCCCGGTGTGCTGGACGTTGGCACGGTGCTGTTGCAGCAGGAACGCTGGACACGCTTCCGCGATGTGCCCGTCGTCGGTCTCGTAGACGTTGACGAACCCAGCGACGGGGACGACCTGCACGGTTTCCCACAGCTCGACAATTCGATTCATGACGTGAGGTCCTCCTGCGTTCCCAGGTGAGTTGATTCGAGCGGGGAACCCTCCCCCGCGGCCGTCGTACGCGCGCCTTGCTGCGCCTTCCATGCCTTGAACGCTGCCCGTGCGCGGGTCGCTCGCCACGGCAACCGCTCTGCCGCTTCATTGCCTGACGTCGGCGGTGGATCCAGTGCGGCCATGGCAGCGATGTCGGCATCTGGTGGCGTCTCGCCCGGATTGCGCTCGCCAGCCTCGGGCGCCTTGACTTCGGCTCGGACGTGCCCGTCCGGATCGGGCCACAGCACGAACTTCCCGGCGAGTTCTTCCTTATCGCCGGTCGACGGACTATGCGCGCGCAATCCGCCGTGCCGATCCTTGTTGATGGCTAGGTATGCGCTGCCGCCTTTGCCGGGCGCGAACGCCCGGTCGACGGTCACTCGGATCGAGCTACCGCCGATGGCACGTTTCTTGGCGATCGTTCCGCCCATGCCATACGCCCGAGAATCCGCGCCCTTGGACAGGTGGTCGATAGCGACAACGCACGCACCGGTCTTCACCAACGGTTTGATGACCGCGCGGTGACACGTGGTGAACTCATCGGCGCTATTGCTGTTGCTGCCGAACATGGGCAGCAGTTCGCCCAGACTGTCGAGGATGACGAGCGTGGGCCGCCACTGGGCCATGTGGGCGCAGACCTCGCGGACCTCGCGCGCGTCCTCCGGCTCGATGTACAGGAACGTCTCGGGATCGGAGAGCGCGTCAGGTTTGGCACCCATCGCAAGCAGACGCCCGATGGTGGACTGTGGCCCGTTGTGGTCGAGGTCGATTCGCAGCACGCGTCCGCCGTCTTCGAGTTCGACCACGGTGGCGTGATCGGTGAGCAGTGTCTTGCCGCTCTCCGGGTCGCCGAACACCACGTTGTACTGCTCTAGATAGAACAGCCCGATCCCGTCCGTCCGCGGGCAGACGGTCGGCTTCGGCGGTTCAGGGAGGGCGCCTGCCAGGAGTGCCGACACATCGAAGTACTGCGGGATCGGGACGTGTCCCGGACGTGTCCCGGACGTGTCCGAATCAGCGGTATCGGACTCGGGACGCGGTCGGGACGCGCGAATCGGTGTCACTACCGTTGACCTGGCCTTTTCTGATTCGGGACGCGTCCGGGTACCTATACCGGGACGCGTCCCGCTGTGGCCTTCGGACTGCCGCTCTTCGTTGCGCTGACGGGTCCGGTGGCGCGGCATCGCGTTCGGTGTCGGATCGCCGCCATACCGGGATCTGTACTGACGCACGCAGTCCACGCACCAACTCATGTAGTGCCCGTGGTGCTCGCAATGCGGGGTGGGCTCAGGTATGCCCACGCCCGAAGGCGCGACCGGATCGGCCGCGCCTCGGGTGTTGTGGTCGTCGGTCAAGCGGCACCACCGCCAAGGGTCTGCACCGCGTGCTCGTGCGACTCTCGCAACTTGTCCCTGATGCCGAGTTCCGGCATCGCGGTCTCGATGATGTCGAGCAACGGAGCGATGACGTTGTGTGTCGACAGCGACAGCGCGGCCGCGGCGACGAACCCGCAGATGTCCGGGTCCACCGTTTCCAAGTACTGCTCGCAGACCCGCTCGACGGCCTCATGGTCGCCAGCCGCGGCGGCGAGCGCGTACATGAGAATGGTTGCCTTGCTCTGCAACTCGGCGACGTCGACGAAGCCGCGGGGCATTCCGTCCTCGCCGGTGACGAGCAGCGTTTCGGGTACTTCGGTCATGCTGCTTTCCCTCCTGGGTGTGTCTTGATGCCCGCGTCGCGGCCCGGGTGCCTGTCGCCTGCCAGGTCCCGCCGGAGCTGGGCGTCGAGGCGCCCGACGTACTCGGCGAAGGACTGGACGCTCGGCAGGATGCGGAGTTCGTCCTCGTCGCCTTCGAGCAGCAGGATCAGCCGCGCGAGTGCGGCTTCCAGCTCGAGGCGATAGGTCGAACGGAAGTGCCGCTGAGCCCACCCGGTCGGGGTGAAGCCGCGGGCCCACTGGTCGATGAGTTCCTGCGTTGCAGGGGATGACATGGCGACACCCCCTCAGCCCGCGTCGACGATGTCGGCGACCTGAAGCAGGACGGCCGCGAGCTGCCGCGCCTCGCCCGCCGTCATGTCCACGTCCCCGTTCGGGGGCGCCAAGTAGACGGAGTCCCTGCCGCCCCATTGGCGATGGGCGGAGACCTCCACGGCGGGCATTGCCTGGGGGTAGTACGGGGGTTCCAACGTCAGCGGGATCAAGGAGTCAGGCCCCCAGCAGACGCGGTCGGCGTCGATGTGCTCGTTGGGGTGGCCGTCACCGGTAGTGCACCAGGACGCGCAGGTGACGGCCCGGCTGCACTGCGAGCACTTGACCGCGATGTCCGGCAGCGACGCCGAGACGGTCCCGATGGTCGCGTTGCAGCCGGAGCAGAGCAGGGCGCGCGGCGCCGATTCCGCCGCGGCGGAGCCGTCGAGCTGCGATGCGGTGAGGTGAGTTGGTATGGTCATTTCGACACTTCCTTGTGGTGAGGATTGGGTGTTTCCGGCCCGGCGAGCGGTGGCCGCCGCTCCCGGGCTGCTCTCGTATTCGGGGACCTGCTGCCGCATCAGGCGGCCCCGTCGCTGGTGAACTGCTCGTCTTCCCATGCGACGAGATCGCTGAGGCGGTACCGAGCGAATCGCCCGATACGAGCGAAGCGCGGCCCCTTTCCCTGCCAAGCCCACTGGGTGAGCGTTTTGGTCGGCACCTTGAGCCGGGCGGCGACTTCCTCCCTGCTCAGCCATTGATCGTTTTGCACGACCTACCTCCGGTAATGAGTTTGCGACACTCGCTTGTGTCGCTAAGACACACGGTAACTGTCCTATTGCCGAGTGTCAATGAGACATGAGAAGGTGTCCCTGTGACACAAGGAGACCAGACAGCGCGCGTGACCAGTCCGGGACTGTCGGTTGCTCGGACCGTCGCGGAGCTACGCAAGAAGCAGGGATGGACGGCCGACGATCTGGCGACGGAGTGCGCCAAGTTGGGGATGCCGTCCCTTAACCGATCGGTGATCGCGAACATCGAATCGAAGCGCCGGAAGTACGTCACTGTCGACGAGTTGTGCTGCCTCGCTTATGCATTGGACGTGGCACCAGTCCATTTGCTAGTTCCGATGGACGATGACAATGACGCCGACTTGGACCTGTTCATGGCTACGCCCGACCGAATGATGCCAGTCCAGAAAGCTCGGCAGTGGGTCCGGGGTGAGTGGGTACCGCCTGGCCGAGACCCCCGGCTGTACTTCGCCAACGTTCCCGCCGACGAGTTCGAGGCCATCCGTGCGGGCGACACGAGGAAGCGCGTTCGCGACATGGCGCACCGGCTCGAGGGCAAGCAGCCGAAGCGATACGAAGGTGATGACGACCCAGTACAGGAGGGGGGCACCGAGTAATGGCAACGATCGAGCCATACGAGACCAAGTCGGGGAAGAGATACCGCGTCCGCTACCGCACACCGAGCGGACGTCAGACCGACAAGCGCGGGTTCCGTCGCAAGATTGATGCAGAGAAGTTCGCCGCGACAGTCGAGGTCTCGAAGATGCGCGGCGAATACATCGCGCCATCGATGGGGCGCATGACGGTCGGCGAGCTGGGGCCGAAGTGGATCGCCCGGCAGGTGCACATCAAACCGTCATGGGCGGAGCGCGTCGATTCCATCTGGCGCGTGCACATCGAGCCCCAATGGGGCGCGCGGCAGCTCGCGTCCATCGAACGGTCCGAAGTTCGGGACTGGATCGCCGGCATCAAGCGAGCCCCGTCGACCGTCGCGGACATTCACGCGGTGTTCTCGATGATCCTGGACGAGGCAGTAGAGGAGAAGCGCGTACCGGCGAACGTGGCCGCGGGCTTACCCCTCCCCCGGCGGCAGCTCGTCGAACACAACTACCTCACGCATGACCAGGTGGCCGCGCTCGCCGCGGAAGCGAAGCACCCGGAGATCGTGATGCTGCTCGCCTATAGCGGCTTGCGTTGGGGCGAGATGGCAGCTCTACGGCCGCGTGACGTCGACTTGGACCGGCGCCGGATTCGCGTCGGCCGGTCCGCCTCCAAGGTGAACTCGCGGAGCGTGATCGGCTCGCCGAAGACGTGGGAGATTCGGACGGTCGCAGTACCGGGCGAGGTCGCCGAGATGCTGCGCCCGGTCGTCGAGGCGCAGACCGACCTCGAGGGCCTGTTGTGGTCGCGGCCGGACGGTGAGCCGCTGCGTCCGCCGACGACGACGCATTGGTTCGGGGGCGCGGTGCGGCGTTGCATCAAGGCGTCGATACCTCTCGACGACGACGGCAATCCGACCGGCCCGGCGACGTTCCCCCGGGTGACTGCGCATCAGCTCAGGCACACCGCGGCGTCGCTGATGATCGCCAGCGGTGCGCACGTGAAGACGGTGCAACGACAGCTCGGGCACAAGACGGCCACGATGACGCTGGACAACTACGGCCACCTGTTCGAGGACGATCTCGACGACGTTGCCGACCGGATGAGCGAAGGTCTCCGCGCTGCCGCCCAGAAGTGTGGGCAAAATGTGGGCACAGCCCCGGAGGGGACCGACGTAGCGGCATGAAAAAGGCCCCTCACCTGCGGTGCAAGTGAGGGGCCTGGTCGTGGAGCTGCCGGGAATCGAACCCGGGTCCTCCGCCGCGTCTTCAGGGCTTCTCCGTGTGCAGTTCGCTGTGTCTCTACTCGGATCTCCGGGTCCCGCGAACAAGCCCGGATGACGATCCCAGCCGCTGTTCGATGTCCCGCCCTACTCCGCGACCGAGTAGGACGGTTAGCCCTCTAGCTGATGCCGGCACCGGAGCCGAGGGCATGCCCCGGGCCGACAGAGACGCTCTGCTGATCAGGCAGCGAGAGCGTACTCGCGCTGATTGGAATCGGCGCTTAATTGGTTGCAACGACGCTTACGGTGGTCTCTTGCCTGCACCGACACGCTTCCCCTAAATCTACGTACGCAGTCGAAACCGTTCAGCCCCGTACGCCCCAGCACCTTGCCGGGCTGTTCATGTTAACACCGGGGAAAGCGCGGATCATCCCGATATCCGGCGGTGGCGGTCGCCACACCCGAAGGCGATCTACGGACGCGGCCCGGAGGTGAACGCCGACCCACGAGGGCGCGCCGCGAGCATATGCGCCGAGCGCCCCGCGACCGGATCTCGAGTCACCCGCTCCGGCGAGCACCTCGCCTCGCCCTTCCCGGATGCTGGTAGTCGATTCTCGAGGTCCGACGACGAACCCGACTTACACTGCACGAGCCGTACGATCGGCTCTGAGCAGCGGATCTCGATTTCAGACTAAGGAAACACTTTGGCAGTTCGCACCATTCGGGACAGGTTGCTGCGCCTGTCCGCCCTCACCGTCATCGCCGGGCTCGTCCTGACCGGATGTTCCGTCCTGCGTGGCGAGCCGACCGGAGCCATCGAACCCGGAGTCACCGCCGACCCGTGTCCGAACGCGGTGGACTCCCACAAAGGGTGTATCTATCTCGGCGTGCTGTCCGATCTGACGAGTGGGCCGTTCGCCGCGCTGGGCAAGGACATCGACAACGGCCAGTTGGCGTTCTGGAAGGCGGTGAACGAAGCGGGCGGGATCGGCGGCAAGTACGAGGTGGACATCGCCACGTACACCGAGGATACGAACTACGATCTGCAGAAACATGCCGAGGCCTACCGGCGGATCGAGCCGCATGTCCTCGCGCTCTCGATGAGTTTGGGCACGGTGCAGACGCAGAAGGTACTTCCCGAGATGGACGCGGCGAACATGGTCGCCATTGCCGGAACCCTGTGGTCGGGTTGGCAATTCGAGAACAGCGACAAGGGTCTGCTGCTGGAGTCCGGCTACTCCTACTGCTCCGAGGCGATCATCGCCCTGGACTGGATCGCCGAGCACGAAGCCAAGCCGAGTTCGATCGCCACCGTCAGCTACCAGGGCGACTACGGCGGCGACTACGCCACCGGCGCCAAGAAATGGGCGTCGGCCAATCGGGTCGACCTGGTGGCGCAGATAGACACCGAGCCGAACACCCAGATCGGCAACCAAGACGCGGCGGTCGCGAAGATCCTCAATACCAGAGCGGATCTCGTGCTCCTTGCCACAGGGCCCGCGGAAGCGGGCGAGATCATGGGCAAGGCGGCACTGGCCGGTTTCCCTGGCAGGTTCCTCGGCTCGGGCCCGACGTGGAACGGCGGCCTGCTGAAAAGTCCTGCGGCCTCGGCGATCACCGCTCGCTACAACATGACCTCACCGCTGGACGGCTGGGACGGAACCAGCGCGGGCGCCAAGAGGGCCAGGGCCTCGGCGACCCGAGAACCCTCCACCTGGGGTTACAGCGCGGGCTGGATGTTCTCCTATCCGATGAAGGCGCTGCTCACCCGGGCGGTCAACGAAGGCAAGCTGACCCGCAAGGGTGTCCGTCAAGCCGTGCACGGCCTGCGCGTCGACTACGAGGGCGCGATTCCGGAACACACCTACGGCGCGGTCAAGCCGGACCTCACCCGGCAGCGCGCCGTGATCGAAGCGCCTGATCAGACCGCGCCGCTGGGCGCGAGGACGCTGGCGACCGACTATCACGGCCCGACTCAGGACCGCATCACCCTCAACGAGCCCTGCGTGCAGCCGTAAGCGAGCAAGAAATGCCTTTTCCTCATACTTTTCGTCGGCTACTTCGTCTCGTGGCCGCTCCCCTCACGCTCGGGCTCGTCCTGACCGGCGGCTGTTCGGCCTCGTCGCCCGCCGCCGCACCAGGCGTCACCCGCGAAGCCTGCCCCCACGCGATCCAGCGTGACAAGGGCTGTATCTATCTCGGCGTTCTGTCGGACCTGAACAACGGCCCCTTCGCTCCGCTCGGAAAGTCCTTGCAGGACGGTCAAGTCGCGTTCTGGAACGAGGTGAACAAGCAGGGCGGCATCGGCGGCTACGAGGTCGACATCACCACCTACACGCGCGACACGGCCTACGATCCGCGCAGGCACGTCACGGAATTCGAGAACATAGCGCCGCATGTGCTGGCGCTCGCGATGAGTTTCGGGACCGCGCAGACGCTCGCCGTGCTGCACGAGATGGACGAGGCGGACCTGGTGACCGGGGCAGGCACACTCTGGTCGGGTTGGCAGTACCGCGGCACCGACCGCGATCTGGTGCTCGACGACGGTTTCTCGTACTGCACGGAAGCCGTGCTCGGCCTGGATTGGTTCGCGCAGAACTTCTATCAGCCACGCACGCTCGGCGTGGTCGCCTACCGCGGCAACTACGGCGGCGACTACGCCAGCGGGGCGCTGAAGTGGGCATTGGACAACGGCGCGACGATCACCGAGCGGATCGACACCGGACCCAACACCGAAGTCGGCACACAGGACTACCCGGTCGCCGAACTGTTGGCCGACCCGCCGGATGTGGTCCTCTTGGCCACCGGCCCGGCCGAAACCGCCGAAATCGTCGGCAAGCTGGCGAAATCCGGTTACACGGGCCGATTCCTCGGGTCCACCCCGACCTGGAACAGCGCGCTGCTCAAGACACCGGCCGCACCCGCGCTCACGGCGCTGTACAACTACACCTCTCCGTTCGACGGCTGGGACGGCGCGAGCACCGGAGCCCAGCGCGCCAGGAACGCCGCGCCGAGCGAACCGACGAACTTCGGCTACAACCTGGGCTGGGCGATCTCGTATCCGCTGAAGGCGCTGCTCACCAAGGCAGCCGAGACCGGCGGCATGGACCGGCCGACACTGCGCAAGGCCCTTGCCGGGCTCACGGTCGACTCCGAGGGAATGGCGGCGCCGCAGATCTACGGGCGTGACGAACCCGATGTCGCGGCGCAGCGCGCGGTGGTCAACGTGCCCGACCCGTCCACTGCGCTGGGGTCGCGCACCGTGGTGGCCGACTATCGCAGTCCCACGCTGAAGCGGATCTCGATGCACGAACCGTGCACGCGGTGATCCGCGCGATCGGCGTGCGTCGATGACGCGTCGGTCCGGGTACGCGCGGACCCGGACCGCGTTTTCGGCACTCGGGCGGCGGACCCGTCACCGAGTGCCCGGCCCGCACCGCGTCCGAGCGGGCGCGTGACCTTCAGGCCGCGGCGATGAGCGCGACCGCGGCCAGCGCGAGGATCAAACCGATCAGCTGCTGCCGGTGCACCCGCTCGCCGAGCAGAACCATCGCCAGCAGCACGGTCACCGCCGGATACAGCGAGCCGATCACGCTCACCAGCGACAACAGCGATCCGTGGAAGGCGTACAGCAGCGCCGCGTTGCTGATCACGTCCAGCGCGCTGATATAGCAGGCCAGCCGCAGCGGTTCGCCGCGCAACCGTCCGAAGTCCCTGGCGGCAAGCGCGGTCAGCCAGACCACCGCGGTGGCGGCGATCCGCTGCATGAGCAGGGGCCACAGTCCGGAGTCCGCGGAGGTCTCGTGGAAGAACACGAAGGCAAGACCGTACGCGGCGCCGGACCCGATGGTCAGCGCGGCGACCTTGCGGGTGAACCGTAGTTCGCGGCCGCCGGTGATCTCCTCCGTCACGTCGTCCGGCGACTCCCGGCTCACCAAGAGCACGGCGACCAGGGCGAATACGATGCCGGCGAAGGCGAGCGGGCCGGGACGCTCGCCGGTCGCCAGACCGGCGAGTACCGGAATGCCCGCGACCAGCACCGCCGTCAGCGGTGACACGACCGCCATCGGACCGCTGGCCAGCGCGGCATAGAACCACCACACCGCGACGCCGCTCGCCAGGCCCGCCGCCGCGCCCCACCACAACGACGCCGCGTCCGGGCTCCCGGGCACGAGCGGGAGCGCCACGAGGACCAGCAGCACCGAGAACGGATAGGAATAGATGACCACACGCAGCGCGGTCACCCGCCGCGACGCCACACCGCCGTAGAAATCGCTCACGCCGTAGCCCACCGCGGCCGCCAGCGCGAGCAGGACGGCGGTCACCTCATGCCTTTGACCCGCCGTCCGAGTTCACGGGTGACCTCTCGCTCGGCGGTGCGCCGGGCCAGGTCCTGCCGCTTGTCGTAGTCCTGCTTGCCCTTGGCCAGCGCCAGCTCGACCTTCACCTTGCCGTCGGAGAAATACATCGACAGCGGCACCAGCGTCTGGTTGCCCTCCCGCGACTTACCGACCAGCCGCTCGATCTCCCGCTTGTGCAGCAGCAGCTTGCGCACCCGGCGCGGCGCGTGGTTCGTCCAGGTGCCGTGGCTGAACTCGGGGATGTGCAGCCCACGCAGCCACACCTCGCCGTTGTCCACCGTCGCGAAGGCGTCCACCAGTGAAGCCTTGCCCTCACGCAGGCTCTTCACCTCGGTGCCGACCAGCGCGATCCCGGCCTCGTAGACGTCCAGGATCGTGTAGTTGTGCCGCGCCCGGCGGTTGGTCGCGATGACCTTGCGCCCCTTCTCCTTCATAACGGTCCACTTTAAGTGACCCGGCAACCGGATTATTCCCGCAGGTCGCGGACGCGCTAACCGCCCTGATGCAGCACCACGTAGAGCGTGAGCACGGCGAGGAACGCGACGAGCAGCGCCACCGTCGACATCCGCGGTACGCCAGGGCGCGGCGGCGGCGGACTGCGGCGCAACCATACGTTCTCGACCGCCGGATCGGTCCGGCCGCGCACATACGGCGGCGTGTCCGGCGTCTCACCCCCCACCGAGCTGATGGAAATGTCATCGCCCGCGTCACTGGAACCATCACCCGGTGCCATAGCCAGAACCGTAGCCGCCGAGAGAACGGCGCGCCGCAATTCTCGCACGCCGCAACATAGTTGGAACTCAGGCCAGACGCCGCCGGTACACCTCGACGGACGCGCCGGTCGCCAGGTCGGCCGTGTGCACGCCCAGGTCGACTCCGCCCTCGGTGAGCTCGAGAACCATGAAGCCCAGCTCCTGGTAGTTCTCGTACAGCGCACCGTGGCCCGCGCTCGCGGCGAGCCGCGGCTCCGCGCCGACCGTCTTCGCGGCCGCGCCGGACACGACCTGCCTGGTTCCCTTCGACGCCGCCGTGGGTTCGAGCACCTGCAGCGAGTGGTCGTGCCCGGACAGGATGAACTGGCACCGTCCGATCACGTGGTCTTCGAAGAAGCGTTTCACGTGCACGCCGTTGATCGGCTCCAGCGACAGACCCTCGTAGCGGCCCGCGTCCCCGTGCGGGCCGTTGTTCAGATACGGGTGGTGGGTGCAGGCGATCTTCCACGTGGCGGGCGAGTCGGCGAGGGCGCGATCGAGCCAGTCGCGCTGCTCGTTCATGAACTGGCCGTCGACCGCCCAGTACGGCGAGAAGACCGGCGGCACGTAGGCCGCCAGCGGGTTGACGTCGAGGACGAAGAACTCGACGACGGGGTTGCGCTCCGGAATCCGCACCGAGTAGTAGCGGCTCGGCATCCACCAGCGCCGGGAGTTCGCGTGGTACTCCACCTCGGCGTTGCCGCGCAGCAGCCAGCCGCCGTCACCGCCGAGAACCGAGCTGTTGTCGTGGTTGCCCAGCACCATCAACCAGGGGAAATCCAGTCCGGCATTGGGATTTTCGAACTTGTCGGCGAACTGGACGTCGGCCGCGCCGTCGGGCCCGTGCTCGTAGATGTTGTCGCCGAGACCCAATGCCAGCGAGACCGGTTCGCGGCCGTGCAGCGCGCGCATGGCGTCGGCGACCGCCCACTGAGCGCGGGTGCCGGTGCCCGCGTCGCCGGTCACCAGCACCCGCACCCGGCGCTCGTCCGGGAAGGGGAACTTGGTGACACCCTCGGCGACGGGTACCGCATGACCCGGCGTGCGCCCGACCAACGTGGTCCCGGCCGCGAGGGTGGCCGCACCGGCCAGAAACGCCCTGCGCCCGATCGTGTCGCTCCGGCTCACGCTGTCCTCCATAGTTTTCGGCGGCCTTGCCCGGCAACCGTCCCCGCTCATCGGTGACCCGCGTGACGGTAGCGGTTCATCCGGTGGCTAGCACCTCGAGCACCTGTTCGCCGTATTTCGCCAGTTTGTTCTCGCCGACACCGCTGACGCCGCCGAGCTGGGCGAGGCTCGCGGGCTTGCGCGCCGCGATCTCGCGCAGCGTGGCGTCGTGGAAGACGACGTAGGCGGGAACACCCTGTTCCTTCGCGGTGGCCGCGCGCCATTCGCGCAACTTCTCGAACAGCGGCAGGTCGGTGGACGTCAGGTCGACGGAGGCCGCCTTGGCGGCCTTCGCGGTCCGGGTGGGCTTGGCCTGGCGTTCGGGCTCGCGGCGCAGCGCTACCTGTCGTCCGTCGAACAGCACCTCACTGCTGGCCTCGGTGAGCGTCAGCACGCCGTAGTCGCCGTGAACGGCCAGCAGCCCGTGCGCGAGCAGTTGCCGCACCACGCCACGCCACTCCACGTCACGCAGGTCGGTGCCGACCCCGAAGACCTTCAACTCGTGGTGGTCGTATTGCAGGACTTTGGGACTCTTCTTACCGAGCAGGATGTCCACGATGTGCCCCGCGCCGAAGCTCTGGCCGCGTTCCCGCTTCAGCCGCAGCACGGTGGACAGCAACTTCTGCGCGGCCACGGTGCCGTCCCAGGATTGTGGTGGCGACAGGCAGGTGTCGCAGTTGCCGCAAGGCAGACCGGGCTCGCCGAAGTAGGCGAGCAGCTGCGTGCGCCGGCAGGCGACCGTCTCGCACAGCGCGAGCATCGCGTCCAGGTGCAATTGGAGCTGGCGCCGGTGGGCGGCGTCGCCCTCGGAAGAGTCGATCAATTTGCGCTGCTGCACCACGTCGCTGAGGCCGTAGACCATCCACGCGGTAGAAGGCAGCCCGTCGCGGCCCGCGCGCCCGGTCTCCTGGTAGTAGCCCTCGACCGACTTCGGCAGGTCGAGATGGGCGACGAAGCGCACGTCGGGCTTGTCGATGCCCATACCGAAGGCGATGGTCGCCACGACGACCAACCCGTCTTCGCGCAGGAAACGCGCCTGGTTCTCCGCGCGGGTGCGGTTGTCCAAGCCCGCGTGGTAGGGCACGGCGGTGACGCCGTTCTCGGTGAGGAACGCCGCGGTCTTCTCCACCGAGTTGCGCGACAGGCAGTAGACGATCCCCGCGTCCCCGGCATGCTCGGTGCGGATGAATTCCAGCAGCTGACGCTCGGGACGATTCTTCGGCTCGATCCGGTACTGGATATTGGGGCGGTCGAAGCTGGACACGAACCTGCGGGCGGCGCCGAGGTCGAGGCGCTGGATGATCTCGTCACGGGTCTTCTCGGTGGCGGTCGCGGTCAGCGCGATCCGCGGTACGTCCGGCCAGCGCTCGTGCAGCAGCGAAAGGCCCAGGTAGTCGGGCCGGAAGTCGTGACCCCACTGGGAGACGCAGTGCGCCTCGTCGATGGCGAACAGCGCGACCTTGCCGCGATCGAGCAGCTGCGCGGTGGAGTCGAGGCGCAACCGTTCCGGGGCCAGGTACAGCAGATCGAGTTCGCCGGCGACGAATTGCGCTTCGACGGCCCGGCGCTCGTCGGGGTACTGGGTGGAGTTGAGGAAGCCCGCGCGCACGCCGAGCGCACTGAGCGCGTCCACCTGGTCCTGCATGAGGGCGATCAGCGGGGAGATCACCACACCGACGCCGGGACGCACCAGCGCGGGGATCTGATAGCAGAGCGACTTGCCGCCGCCGGTCGGCATGAGCACGAGCGCGTCGCCGCCATCGATCACGCGCTGCACGATCGTCTGCTGCTCACCGCGGAAGCTGTCGTAACCGAAGACTCGGCGTAGAACCTCTTGCGCCGCAACGGATCCAGCGTCCGATCCGGACACGGCTTCGGTCGCTACCGCAGCGAAATCATCGGGGGGAGTCACCCGGCCCATCCTACGAGCGCACGGGCGGGGCGGTACCCGCACCGTTCGGCGTTCGCCCTGTTGGGCCGCCGAGTTGTCCACATGTGGACAACCGAGACCCTCGCTTTCCGTCACAGCGCGCCGACCTCGCGTTTTCTCCACTCGAGCGAAGTTCGCCGGCCTGCTCGCGGGATCCGGCGCTGTTATGTTGTCGCTCATGGCAAAACGGATAGGGATTCGGGCGTGCGCCGCGGTGCTGAGCGCCGTCGCGGTGACTGCCGGAGTCACCGCGGCGATACCGACGGCGCGGGCGGAGACATTCCCCTCCAGGTGCTCGGACGGCTGGGAGACCACGACGGTGGTCGAAGGGGTCGGCAATCTGGAGAATCTCGATTCCGACGGGCGGGGCGGCTTCTACGTCACCGGTCTGATGGACGGCTACTTGGCGCACGTCGATCGGGCCGGACGATTGGAGAAGCTGGTCACGGCCCTGTACCGCCCGGCGGGCGTGCGCGTCGCCGGACGCTACGTCTACTTCCTCACCGGAGACGGGCTCAGCGAACCGCCGGGCACACTCCAGCGCTACGACACCGAGACCGGCGCCGTGCAGGTTCTGCTCACCGGGCTGAACGGGCCCAACGGCCTGCTGTTGCTTCCCGATGGCAGCCTGCTGTTCACCACGATCGGCCTCGGCGGGTCGAACGGAATCTCCCGCTACTGGCCGGCGACCAGCGAGTACGAACGGGATTGGTCGGTGCTGCCGCCCGCCAACGGCCTCGCGCTGGCCGCGGACGGCGAATCGGTCTACGTCGACACCATGACGTTGCAGATCCTCCGCGTCCGGCTGGACGATCCGGCTCATCCCACCACCGTCTCCGGTATCCCGGACCTGGTAGCTCTGCCCGACGATATGGAAGCCACCAAGGCGGGGGCGCTGTTCGTGGCCGATCACATACTCGGCGCCGTCTATCGGGTGGATACGGCGACCGGCGCAACGTGCGCGATCATCACGGGCCTGATCAAACCCGCTCCGGTGCGCAACCCACCGGACGGCGCCACGTCGGTGCGCATCGACCGTGACGGGGACTCCTGGGCGCTGTTCGTCACCAGCATGGACGGCACGCTGCGCCGCCTGCGTCCTCCGGCGGGGATCGACCTCACGCCGGCGACCCCGTGGCGGGCCGGTTAGCTCCGAACATCGCGAGTGCGGTCAGCCGCGCAGGCGGTCGAGGACCTCATCGTGCAGCAGGCCGTTGGTGGCGATGGCGTCGCCACCGTGCGGGCCGGGTGCACCGTTCAGCGAGGAGAAACGCCCGCCCGCTTCGCGGACGAGGATGTCCAGAGCGGCCAGGTCCCACAGGGAGACCTCCGGTTCGGTGGCGATGTCGACGGCGCCCTCGGCGAGCAGGCAGTAATTGAAGAAATCGCCGTAGCCGCGCACACGCCACACATCGTCGGTCAGAGTGATGAACTGCTCGCGCAGGCCGCGGTCGCGCCAGCCGGAAAGACTGGACAATGCCAGGCTGGCCGAACCCAGCTCACCCACGGCGGAGACCGAGATCGCTCGCGCGGCACGCCCTTCGAAACTAGACCATGCCCCCGATCCCGCCGCTGCCCACCAGCGCCGTGCCAGAGCGGGCGCGCTCACCACGCCCACGACCGGTTCACCGTCTTCCAGCAGGGCGATCAGCGTCGCCCAGATGGGCACTCCGCGCACGAAGTTCTTCGTGCCGTCGATCGGGTCGACCACCCATTGCCTCCCGCTGAATTCGGCGGCGCCACCGAATTCCTCACCGAGCACCGCGTCGTCCGGCCGCGCCTCGGACAACACCTGCCGGATCGCCTGCTCGACGGCCAGATCGGCATCCGACACCGGCGTCAGGTCCGGCTTCGCGTCGACCTTCAAATCGAGCGCACCGAAGCGAGCCCGCGTGATCTCGTCGGCGGTATCGGCCAGCCGCAGGGCGAGTTCGAGGTCGGAGGAGTACACAGCCACGCCCCGCACCCTATCGGCCCGGCGCTCACCCCACGGGTTCCAGGGATCGCGCCGCCGTCAACGCGCTCGCCCACCAGTGCAACTGATCCAGCATCGCCGTCGCGGCGGCCGCGGGCTCCTGCGGCTCCCTCGGCTTGCCCTCGTCGTCGAAGATCAGGTAGTAGCGCGGGAACGACACGTAGTTGCGCACGGTGTGCGCGTTGAGCTCGTTGAAGATCTGCCGCAGGTGCTCGATGGCGAGCAGGCCGCCGGACGCACCGCTGTAGCCGACGAAACCGATCGCTTTCGCGTTCCACTGGGTGAAGTGCCAGTCGATGACGGCCTTCAGGGACGCGGGGATGCTGCGGTTGTAGTCGGGCGTGACGATGACGAAGGCGTCGGCCGCCGTGAGCCTGCGCGTGAGGTCGGTCATCCCTTCGGGTCGCTGCGGGTCCGGATCCATCGCAGGCGGCACCGCGGGCAGTTCCCAGGGGATGTCCGCCTCGGCCAAGTCGATGACGTCCACCTCGAACGAACCGTGCCGCCGCGCCTGCTCGGTGAACCATGTCGCCACGACCGGCCCGAAACGTCCCTCGCGGACGCTGCCGATGATCACCGCGAGCTTCAGTGGGGCGTTGGACATGCTGTTTCCTCCTCGGATCACAGAACGGCCCGGCCGGGCCGCCCACTCAATCTGCTGCCGGGCACGTGGAACAGGGAGACCGCCGTAAGAGTGGTAGTGGCAGGGACACCCTCCGAGCGTTTCGCCTTGTTAGGTTCGACAGGTGAGCGACAACGAGCTGGGGCTGTTCCTGCGCACCCGCCGCGAGGCGGTGACGCCCGCCCAAGTCGGCCTGCCCACCGGCGCGCGGCGGCGCACCCCCGGATTGCGTCGCGCCGAGCTGGCCACCCTGGCCGGTGTGAGCGTGGAGTACGTCACGCGCCTGGAGCAGGGGCGCGACCGGCGTCCCTCCCCTCCGGTGCTTTCCGCGCTGGCGGACGCGTTGCGTTTGAGCCCCGCCGAACGCGTGCACCTGCACCGGTTGACCAAGTCGGTGGACAGCGGCTTCACCTGCATGGGGGACGCGCAGCCGCTGCGCGAGGTGCGCCCGACGGTGCGCGCGATCCTGGACCGGCTCGAGCCGACGCCCGCCGTCGTGGTCAATCGCCTCACCGAGGTTCTCGCCTACACCGGCGCCTACCACCGGCTGATGGCGCCGACCGGACTCTTCGACGGGCCGCATACCCCGCCCAACCTGGCACGTTTCGTCTTCTGCGTCCCTGGATCCAGGGACGTATACGCGGACTGGGAGCACGTCGCCGACGAGACGGTCGCGACGTTGAAGCAGGGCCCGTTCCGCGCCGACTCGCATATCGCCGCGCTCGCCGACGAGCTCACCGTCACCGTGGGCCCGGCGTTCGCCGACCGGGTCGACACCGTGCCGAGTTTGGCCGCCGCCACCGGCATCACCCGCCTCGCCCATCCCGAAGCCGGATCGCTGCGCCTGGCCTACGAGTTCCTGGAGCTCTCCGCCGACGACGACCAGCGGGTGATCGTCTATCTACCGGCCGACGACGCCACCGCCGCGGCCCTCGACGCACTCGCCGGACGCCGCCCGGGTGGACTGCGGGCCGTCTCGGGCTGAGCGGGCCACTCATGGCACAGCAGGACCGATCGCGGTAAATCGAGTACGCCCGCGCGGCACAGCCGGAGTCGACCAGGCATGTCGATCGCTGACCCCGTGGGGTGAGGAAGCCGGTCGGGGCGCGGTGCTTCCGCAACCCTGCGCTCGCCGTCGGTCCCGGTGACCGCACCCCCGATATCGGCTGTGACCAGCCGGAACGGCGAAACGCTCTGCCGTGGGCGCAAGTCCCCCGGGCGAACCCTCCTCGGCGCCGGGGTTTCGGCTGCCGAGCACGCCGATCGCCGCTTCGGCCGGAATCACCTCGGCCGGAATCGGCACGGCCGGAATCGGCACGGCCGAATCGGCACGGCCGGAATCGGCACGGCGGAATCGGCTTGGCCGAGAGTCGTCGAGCAGTTGCGTGAGCTCCGAGCGGCGGCGATCCGCGGCCGCACGAGTGGAGTTCGCCACACCGCTCCCCTCGCGCACAAACCGTCCGCCCGGCAGGACGACTGATCAGGCACGACCGGCATCCCGTCGCGTGGCCGGAGCAGCATCTCCGCCGCGAATTCCAAACACCAACTGCGCCAAGCGCGGTCGCCGTTTAGGGTAGAAACCCATGAGGCGTCCGTCACAGCTCACCCGCCCGCCGCGGGCTGTCGAGCGAGCGCGCGACGTCCCGGCGATCCGCCCGCTCGGCCCGCGCCGGGCGCGAGCAACCCGCGCAGGCGCCGTCCCCGGTCACACCGCGCGCACTCGTGTGCTGCGGCCGAAGAGGGGCAGCTAGGCTTGACGATCGTGCATCCTGACGTTTCCGCTGATCTCGCCGAACTCGACGCCACTCTCAAGACGGTCGAATCGGTCCTCGACATCGACGAGCTGCGTCGTCGTATCGACGAGCTCGAGCATCAGGCCGCCGACCCCGAGCTGTGGAACGACCAGGACCACGCCCAGCGGGTCACCAGTGAGCTGTCGCACGCCCAAGGCGAGTTGCGCCGGGTGGAGGAGCTGCGTCAGCGGCTCGACGATCTGCCGGTGCTCTACGAACTGGCCGAAGAGGAAGAGGGCGAGGCCAAGACCAACGCGCTCGCCGAGGCCGACGCCGAGCGCGCCGCGCTGCACAGCGACGTGGAGGCCATGGAGGTCCGCACGCTGCTGTCCGGCGAGTACGACAAGCGCGACGCGCTGGTGAACATCCGCTCCGGCGCCGGTGGCGTGGACGCCGCCGACTGGGCCGAGATGCTCATGCGCATGTACATCCGCTGGGCCGACCGGCACAAGTACGGGGTCGAGGTCTACGACACCTCGTATGCCGAAGAAGCGGGCATCAAGAGCGCCACCTTCGCGGTGAAGACGCCCTACGCCTACGGCACGCTCTCGGTCGAGATGGGCACGCACCGGCTGGTGCGGATCAGCCCGTTCGACAACCAGGGCCGCCGCCAGACCTCCTTCGCCGAGGTCGAGGTGCTTCCCGTGGTGGAGACCACCGACCACATCGAGGTGCCGGAGACGGAGATCCGCGTCGATGTGTACCGCTCGTCGGGCCCCGGCGGCCAGAGCGTCAACACCACCGACTCCGCGGTCCGGATCACCCACTTGCCCACCGGCATCGTGGTCACCTGTCAGAACGAGAAATCGCAGCTGCAGAACAAGATCTCGGCCATGCGGGTGCTGCAGGCCAAGCTGCTGGAACGCAAGCGGCAGGAAGAGCGCGCCGAGATGGACGCGCTGAAGACCAACGAGGGCGCGTCCTGGGGCAATCAGATGCGCTCCTACGTGCTGCACCCGTACCAGATGGTCAAGGACCTGCGGACGAACTACGAGGTGAACAACCCGTCGGCGGTGCTCGACGGCGACATCGACGGGTTCATCGAGTCGGGGATCCGCTGGCGAATGCGAGAGCAGGCGAGCTAGATGAATGTCGCGGGCATCCAGGCTATCGCTTCCACCGGTTTCACCACGTGGCTACGCGGTTCGGGCCTGGAGATCGTGCTGCTCATCCTCGGCGCCATCCTGTTCAGCCGGCTCGCCACCTACCTGCGGGACCGGGTCACCCGCAGGATCGACGCGGGATTCCGCAGCAGCGACGCGCTGGTGCGCACCGAGGCGGCCAAGCATCGGCACGCGCTCGCCCAGGTGATCACCTGGGTGGTGCTGACCATCGTCTACGTGCTGATCACCATGGAGGTGCTGCGGCGGCTCGGCTTCGCCGTCACCGGGTTGGTCGCGCCCGCCGCGGTGCTCGGCGCCGCGCTGGGTTTCGGCGCGCAGCGCATCGTGCAGGACATCCTCGCCGGATTCTTCCTGATCACGGAGCGGCAGTATGGGTTCGGCGATGTGGTCCGCATCGCCGTGACCGGAGCCGCGGAGCAGGCCGAAGGTACGGTCGAGGACGTCACGCTGCGGATCACCACATTGCGCAACGCCGACGGTGAAGTGATCACCGTGCCCAACGGCCAGATCGTGAAGGTCACGAACCTGTCGAAGGATTGGGCGCGCGCCGCGATCGACGTTCCGGTGTCCGCCAGCGCCGACATCACCAGGGTCAACGAGATCCTGCACGAGGTGGGCGCGAAGGCGTACGAGGACGCTCGCCTGAAGCCGTTGCTGCTGGACGAGCCCACCGTCATGGGTGTGGAAGACCTGACCGTCGACCAGATGAACATCCGAATGGTTGCCCGGACGTTGCCGGGTAAACAGTTCGACGTCGGACGCGAGCTGCGGGTACGAGTCGCCGCGGCGCTGCGCCGGGAGGGAATCAGTGAGACCACGTAGATCCACGGCGATCCTGATGGCAACTTGGGTCGCCACGTTCGTGCTGTACGTATTCGTCAAACCCGAGGAGACCACCACCGCTCCGGCCACCCTGGTCAACGCTGTTCCGGCAGCGGTGTTCAACGAACAGCCGGGCCACTGAGCCGAGTGGGACCGACCGCCGCCGCACTGTCTCCCACGGTTGACAACGCAGGCCGCGAACGGTTGCTGGTTACACTGGCTCCCCGTGATCACCATGCGGAACGTGACCAAGTCGTACAAGACCTCGACGCGACCCGCGCTGGACAACATCACCGTCGATGTGGGCAAGGGCGAGTTCGTCTTCATCATCGGACCGTCCGGCTCGGGAAAGTCGACCTTCATGCGCTTGCTGTTGAAGGAGGAGACTCCGACGGCGGGCGAGATCAGAGTGGCCGATTTCCGGGTCGACCGCTTACCCGGCCGCAAGGTGCCCAAGTTGCGCCAGCGGATCGGGTGCGTCTTCCAGGATTTCCGGCTGCTGCAGCAGAAGACCGTGTACCAGAACGTCGCCTTCGCGCTGGAGGTCATCGGCAAGCGACGCCAGGTCATCGACCGCACGGTCCCCGAGGTGCTCGACATGGTCGGCCTCGGCGGCAAGGCCGACCGGCTGCCGACCGAGCTGTCCGGCGGTGAACAGCAGCGCGTCGCGATCGCGCGCGCCTTCGTGAACCGGCCGCTGGTGCTGCTGGCCGACGAACCGACCGGCAACCTCGATCCCGACACCAGCGCCGACATCATGATGCTGCTGGAGCGGATCAACCGCATCGGCACCACGGTGGTGATGGCCACCCATGACAACCACATCGTCGACGCGATGCGCAGGCGGGTGGTCGAACTCGACCACGGACGCCTGGTGCGGGACGAGGCGACGGGCGTGTACGGGGTGGGCCGGTAATGCGCGCGAGCTTCCTGTTCGGCGAGGTCTTCGCGGGCCTGCGCCGCAATGTCACGATGACCATCGCGATGATCCTGACCACCGCGGTCTCGCTCACCATGCTCGGTGGCGGTCTGCTGGCGGTGCGCATCGCGGACAAGACCGAGCAGTACTTCCTGGACCGGCTCGAGGTGCGGCTGTACCTGACCGAAGACGTGTCGGCCAACGACCCGGACTGCTCGCTGGACCCGTGCCGCTCGCTCATGGCGGATCTGAAGGCGACCAGCGGCGTGGAGTCGGTCCAGTTCCTCAACCGGGAAGAGGCGGTCCGCGAGGCCAAGGAGAAGACGTTCAAGGACCAGCCCGAGCTGGCCAAGTACGTCAGCGAGACGCCGTTGCCCGCGTCGCTGCGAGTCAAGATGGACAACGCGGAGCTCTATCCGACGATCTACGAGAAGTTCTACGACCGCCCCGGCGTCGGCATGGTGCGCAACGACAAGGACATCGTGGACCGGCTGGTCAGCCTGTTCGACGGGTTGCGCAACGCGGCGTTCGGCCTGGCCGTGCTGCAAGCGCTGGCCGCGGTGATGCTGATCGCGAACATGGTGCAGATCGCCGCGTTCACCCGGCGCACCGAGGTCGGCATCATGCGATTGGTCGGCGCGACCCGCTGGTACACCCAGCTGCCCTTCCTGCTCGAGGCCGTGGTCGCCGCGCTGGCCGGCTCCCTGCTCGCCATGTTCGGCCTGCTCATCGCCCGCCCGCTGGTGATCGACCGCGCCCTCGGCGACCTGTTCGCCAGCAAGGTCTTCCCCCGCATCACCGGCGACGACATCGCGATGACCGCGCTCGTCATCGCCCCGGTCGGCATCGTCTTCGCGGGGATCACGGCCTACGCGACGCTGCGGTACTACGTGCGCGAGTGATCCTTCGGGCCGGTGGCCGCAGCGCCACCGGCCCGCTCGGACCGCGTACGAGTCGGCTCCGACCCCTCTTACAGCACGAGATCGGTGAGCTGGTCCCAGTCGAGCTGGATGCGGATCGGCAGATCGACGGCGAACGCGGTCTGCGGCTTCAACACGCGGGCGAGCCGGTAGTGACCGACGCTGTGGTCCATGCCGTAGGTCTCGATCGCGGTCACCTCGGTGTCCGACACGCTGACCAGCCAGTACCACGGAATTCCGGCAGCGGCGTATTCGCCCATTTTCTCGAGTCGGTCCGTTTTGACATGGCTGGGCGAAATGATCTCGACGGCGATCTTCAGATGGCGCGCCGGCATCGGTCGCACATCCGCTGGCACGCACTCGAACAGTGCGATGTCGGGACGCCGAATCGTCGCTCGGGGCACTTCCCAAAGGACCACGTCGAAGTCGTGGTTGGCGTCCAGACATGCCGACGGATCTTCGGCCATGTATTCACGAGCCGCCGATTCCAGCATCGCCAAGAGCCGGTGGACGGCTTTCTGATGTGCCCTACTCGGTGATTCGCAACGGACCGCGTCCCCGTTCACCACTTCGACCAAGCGGCAGAACTCTTCCGGAAGCTCGCGCCAGATGTCGACCGTGATCGGCTCCGGCTGCACATTGTCCGGCCGGGCCCAGTCGAAGATCGCTGACATGCGTCGGATTGTAATCACGGCACCACGGTCGACCGCCTCCGTCGACATCACCTGCCGTTGGATTCGTCTCGCCTGCCGACCGCACCGCCGCCAGGTTCGAGACAGCTCTGCCGATCGCTCCACACAGGCACGCATGTCCCCTGTCGACGAAATAACGAATCAGCATCGATCGCCGCTATGGCCTTGGATCGCGGCGAACCGGCGGCGGTCGATCCGGCTATCCGGCTCGGAGTGTTCGCGTGTGTTCCGAAGCCGCAGCTCATCGCGCTGCGTGGCCTAGCACGACGCGCGCAGGAGGCGACGGCCGACCCCGGGACGCAACTTCGGGCACTTGTCCAGCAAGGCGCGGATTCACCGCGTATGCTGCACCTCGACGCACTTCTTACTCAGCAGTAAGATAGCCTTACTCTGGAGTAAGATAGCTGGGAAAGACCGCACCAACCCATCCGAGAAAACAGGTGATGATGAGCACTCGAGACAGCGCAACGAAGCGACGTCCAGACACGTCCGCGGTCGGCCTGAACCATCCCAAGCGGGATTGGATGGGCGCGGCGATGCGGGTCATGACGAGCATTACCGGGTCGGAACTGGCCGAGAAATACAACCTGCGCAAGCCGATCGAGCGCGTCACCTACGAGGGCACCAAGACCGGCTTCCGCACGCTCGGCGCGGCGACCCGCGCCTTCGCCAAGGTCGCGGGCGGCGGTGCGCCGAAGCGCCTGGCCACCAACGAGGCGAAGAACAAGGACTTCTTCGACCTGACGCCCAGCGACGAGCAGCAGATGATCGTCGAGACGGTGCAGGAGTTCGCCGCCGAGATCCTGCGCCCGGCCGCCTACGAGGCCGACAACGCCGCCAAGGCGCCGCGCGACCTGCTCGAGCGCGCCGCCGAGCTCGGCATCACCCTGATCAACGTCCCCGAGGAACTCGAGGGTGCGGCCTCCGAGCGCGGCGCGGTGACCAACTCGCTGGTCGCCGAGGCGCTGGCGCACGGCGACATGGGCTTGGCCCTGCCGATCCTCGCTCCCAGCGGCGTCGCGGTCGCGCTCGCGCAGTGGGGCAGCGACGCGCAGCAGAAGACCTACCTGCCCTCCTTCACCGGCGAGAACGTGCCGCAGGCTTCGGTGGTGATCAGCGAGCCCCGCGCCCTGTTCGACCCGTTCGCCCTGGACACCAAGGCCGTGCGCTCGCCGAGCGGCTACCGCATCTCGGGCGTGAAGAGCCTGGTGCCCGCCGCGGCCGACGCCGAACTGTTCCTGATCGCCGCCGAGCTCGACGGCCGTCCCGCGCTGTTCATCGTCGAATCGGACGCGCCCGGTCTGGTGGTCGAGGCCGATCCGAGCATGGGTCTGCGCGCCGCGGGCCTGGGCCGGCTGATCCTGGACAACGTCGCGGTCGGCGCCGACGCCATCCTGGGTGAGGGTGACGCCGCGACCCGCGCCGAGGAGTACGCCGACGCCGTGCGCCTGGCCCGCCTCGGCTGGGCTTCGCTCGCCGCGGGCACCGGCCGGGCCGTGCTGGACTACGTGATCCCGTACGTCAACGAGCGCGAGGCGTTCGGCGAGCCGATCTCGCACCGGCAGGCGGTGGCTTTCATGGTCGCCAACATCGCGATCGAACTCGACGGCCTGCGGCTGGTCACCCTGCGCGGCGCGTCCCGCGCGGAGCAGGGCCTGTCCTTCGGCCGCGAGGCGGCGCTGGCCCGCAAGCTCGCCACCGACAAGGGCATGCAGATCGGCCTCGACGGCGTGCAGCTGCTCGGCGGCCACGGCTTCACCAAGGAACACCCGGTCGAGCGCTGGTACCGCGATCTGCGGGCCATCGGCGTCGCCGAAGGTGTCGTGCTCATCTGACCGGCCCGTTCCGTTTTCCAGGAGACCTCACAACATGATCAACCTCGAACTCCCCAAGAAGCTGCGGGCCAGCGCGAACCAGGCGCACCAGGTCGCGCAGGAGATCTTCCGCCCGATCTCGCGCAAGTACGACCTCGCCGAGCACGACTACCCGGTCGAGCTGGACACCATGGCCGCCATGGTCGAGGGCTTGGCCGACTCCGGCACCCAGAAGATCGGCGGCGCCGCCGGTGGCCGCTCGGATGACAGCGAGGGCGACCGCCACGCCACCGAGCTGCTCGGTAACACCAACGGCGGCAACATGTCCGCGCTGTTGAACGCGCTGGAGACCTCGTGGGGCGACGTCGGCCTCATGCTGTCGATCCCTTACCAGGGCCTGGGCAACGCGGCCATCGCCGCTGTCGCCACCGACGAGCAGCTGAAGCGCTTCGGCAAGGTGTGGGCCTCGATGGCGATCACCGAGCCGTCCTTCGGCTCCGATTCCGCCGCCGTGTCCACCACCGCCGTGCTCGACGGCGACGAGTGGGTGCTCAACGGCGAGAAGATCTTCGTCACCGCGGGTCAGCGCTCGACCCATATCGTGGTGTGGGCGACGGTGGACAAAAGCCTCGGCCGCGCGGCGATCAAGTCGTTCGTCGTGCCGCGTGACGCTCCCGGCCTGTCGGTGGCGCGGCTCGAGCACAAGCTCGGCATCAAGGCCTCCGACACCGCCGTGCTGCTGTTGCAGGACTGCCGGATCCCGAAGGACAACATCCTCGGCAGCCCGGAAGTCAACGTGGAGAAGGGTTTCGCCGGGGTCATGCAGACCTTCGACAACACCCGCCCGCTCGTCGCCGCGATGGCGATCGGCGTGGCCCGCGCCGCGCTGGAAGAACTGCGCTCGATCCTGACCGCGGCGGGTGTGGAGATCTCCTACGACACCCCCGCGAACAACCAGCACGCCGCAGCGGCCGAGTTCCTGCGGATGGAAGCCGATTACGAGTCCGCCTACCTGCTCGCCCTGCGCGCCGCGTGGATGGCCGACAACAAGAAGCCCAACTCGCTCGAGGCGTCCATGTCCAAGGCGAAGGCGGGCCGCACCGGCACCGACGTCACCCTCAAAGCCGTCGAACTGGCCGGCGCCATCGGCTACTCGCAGCGCACGCTGTTGGAGAAGTGGGGCCGCGACTCGAAGATCCTGGACATCTTCGAAGGCACCCAGCAGATCCAGCAACTCATCGTGGCGCGCCGGGTGCTGGGCAAGACCAGCGCCGAGCTGAAGTGACGCCGCGCTAGACGGTCGACAACGGAATCCGGTGCGAGCTTCTCGGACTCGCACCGGATTTTTCGTTCTCTCCGCCGCCGGTAGGCGAATGACGTGTCCCCGAACACTTTCAGTGATGCGTAGCTATGGATTTCGCCCCGCGGGTTCCGTACTCTTCGCCCCCATGTGGAGCATCGTTCTCATTTCGATCGTCAGTTGTTTCGTGATAGCCGCTGGATTCGCGTGGGGGCTGCCCGGCGACTGAGACGCCCCCTCGTATCAGCGCGTTCGCTCGCCGACTTGGGCACCGCCGAGCGTTTCAGTTCGGGTTTCGGCGAGCGAGCCGGGCGGCGGTGACGTCGGCTGTCCAGAGGGGCTGGAGCATGTGCCAGTCGGCGGGGTGGGCGGTGATTCCCGCCGCGAATCGATCGGCCAGCGCCTGGGTGGTCTCACGCACTCCACGGCTGGTGTCGATAGGTGGATCCACGCGGAATCCCCAGCCGTCGGGCGTGTACCAGCAGTGCACGGGGAGAAGTGGCGCGCCGGTGTCGATGGCCAGCCGAGCCGGACCGGCCGGCAGCCGAGCCTGCTCACCGAAGAAAGTGACCGGTACGCCCGTACCGGACAAGTCGCGTTCCCCGAGTAACCCGACTATCCGCCCCTGCCGGATCCGGGCGAGCAACTGCGGGAACGGCGGCGTCGCGGTGCCGGTGAGGGGGATGATCTCGAAGCCCAAGCGTTCACGGAAACGAACGAAGCGCCGGAACAACGATTCCGGCGCGAGCCGCTCCGCGACCACGGTCGGCGAGCCGACGCGCTGCACCAGCCAGACCCCCGCCAGGTCCCAATTACCGCTGTGCGGCAGGGCGAGCACGGCTCCGGTGCCGCGTTCGACCGCCCGGTGGATGTGTTCGAGTCCGGTCGCCGAGGATTCGATGGCGTCGGCCAGGCTCAGCGGGTCCATCGACGGCAGCCGGAAGGCTTCGCGCCAGTACCGGGCATAGGAGCGCAGGCTCGCCAGGACCAGCGGCTGCGGCACCTCCTCCGGCGCGGTGCCCAGGACCCGAGAAAGGTTCCGGCGCAATTGGTTCGGTCCGCCGTTCTGAGCCGCGCGTTCGGCTCCCACATCGAAGAGGCGGACGGCCAGTGGTTCCGGCAGGGCGCGCACCAGCCGCCAACCCGCGGCGTAACCGAGATCCCATGCCCTGGCCGCCGGATCCATCGGTCACCCGCCTGCGGCCTGCGTCGTTTCGTCGGTCGCCATGGCAGGAGTTGCGGCGACAGCGTCGCTGAATACGGGCAGATCGACCGCGCCCGGCATCGGCGCGCTGGTATCGACCGGCTCGCTCCGATGGCTGAACAGGTCAGATGAGGGTCGGTTACTTCGATACATTCCGGGGTTCTCCGCTCACTCGCGATCGATGGCACCCGACTGGGTGGCGTACCGCGAAGACACGATCGCCGCCGCCGCGAATTCGGCGGTCACCTCGAGAACTCCACACTACGCCTGCGCAGATCAAACGGAATGGTTTTATCGGAAGTGCGCCGAACCGCTCCTTGGAAGAGACCCGCGATGATGGCGACGACCGCGGCCGGTTCCCTTCGCGATGTCCGACGACGAGGACAACCACCGCGGCTGCTGTCGACGGGCAGGCCGCTGCATCGATGTGTCAATGACACGATCACGCCAATCCGCGTTCATCCCTGGACAGACGCGCCCCGGCCGAGGCAGCCTATCGCCCTGAGTCGCTGGATCGACGAATCAGCGGACGTATCTTCACTCGAGCAGTACCAGCAAACTTCAAGGAGAACTGGTTATGCAACGACTGAGTTTCACGCGTCGCCTCGCCACCGCTTTGGCCGCCTCGGCAGTGTTGACAGCGCCCTTCGCCGGACACGCCGCCGCCCAACCCGCCGCGGTCGATTGGTCCGCCGCCGCGCAGCAACTGCGGACCGCCGCGGCCGGTAATCCGGCGGCGGAGCAGGCGGTGGATCGGCTGATCGCCTCCGGACAGCTCGCGAAGGCAGGTCAGGTCGCCTTGCCCGCCCAGCCGTTCCAGGTTCCGGCGCAGTCGGATATCGGACGCGGTGAGGGGCCGGGCGTGTACGGATCGGGAATCGCCCTCGGGATGGACGGATTCCGCATCGGGTTCTTCGGCGGCCCCGGCACCATCTCGCCGAACCAGGGCGGCGCGAAGCTCGAGGCGCTGTGGATCAACCTGGCCAACGGGCGCAGCGGCACCGAACTGCTCTACGAACACAACGACGTTCCGGTGGACACCACCATTCGCAGCCGCGCCCTGGACACCGGCGCGGGCCCGGTGGTCGCCGCGGTGTACGGATCGCTGTGGCATCGTTGGTCGGTGCCCGTCAGCGACATGAACCCGGATGGGTACGCCTACCGGTTGGGCACCATCTCGGTTCCGTCGTTCGGCGCCGTCTACAACTGAGTACGAAAGCCCCCGGCTCCCGCCGCCACGGGAGCCGGGGCCATCGGTTTGTCGGAAGTTATGGAATTCCGTAGCTTTTGGGTTCGTGAGCCTGGAAGACCGAGTCGCCGAGTTGGAACGGCGGCTCAGCGCGCTGGAAGAAAGAATTCGCCCCGAAGATCTCCCGCCGGGCGCCGAGCAGTGGGCGGTGGCTCGTCTGCGGGACGAGTTCGCCACGGCCGACGAGCCCGACGGCGGCGTGGTCTTCGCCGGGTCGGTCCGTTTGCCCAACGACCAGCAGCGCGAGTGGCAGGCCCGGTTCACCACCGGCGACCTCATCGAGGACGACTGGGCCGAGACGGCGGAATGCCTTGCGGCGCTGGGCAGCCCGGTGCGGCTGCGGCTGCTGCGCGAGATCATGGGCGGGCGGCGAACCGCGGCCGAACTGGCCGGAGTGGACGGTGTCGGCGACTCCGGCCAGATCTATCAGCACTTGCGGCAACTGGCCGCCGTCGGCTGGCTGCACACCGCGGGGCGCGGGCGATTCGAGGTGCCCACCGCCCGGGTGGTGCCCTTACTCGTCGCCCTGGCCAGCGCTCGCCGCTGATTCCGGCGGCACTCCGGCGGCCACATATCCGGCGGTGGCGAGCATCCCACCGATCTGCTCGTAGGTCGCCCGCTCCTTGGGCGCGACCGTCGCCAGGCCGTCCACATAGCGGTTGAACATGCAGAACGCCGAAGCGATGAGGACCGCGTCGTGGATGTCCTCGTCCTTGGCGCCCGCGGCGCGCGCGTTCTCGACGTCCTCCGCGGTCACCTCGAGTCCCGACCGGCGCACCTTGTCCGCGATGCGCAGCAGCGCACGCAGTTTCGGATCGATCGCGGCGGAGTCCGCGTCTTCGATGACGGCGTCGATCAGCTCGCGACCGCCGTCGACCAGCGCTGCCGCGGTCGCCGCGTGCGACTGGGTGCAGAAGTAGGTCTGGTTGCGCGACGACACGTACGCGGCGATGGTTTCGCGCTCCCCCGGCGTCAGCGGGGACGACCCACGCAACAGGGTCTGCGCGAATTCGCTGAGCGCCGTCCCGGTTTCGGGCTTGAAAGCGAACAGGCCGCGGATGCCGGGCAGATCGCCGGGAATGTCGATGAACGGTGCACGGTCCTTCGGATCGGACATTGGCCGCGTCTCCCTTCGAGCGGTCTCGAGACGTTGCGAGGTTAGCGCTACCGGCCGGTAACGGCGGGCGAAAAGACCGAAATCGGACCGGCGACCGCTCTCACCTGCGGTGGCCGCGACCGAACCGAGACGGGTTTGTCCGTTTCTGTTGTGACCTGTCACACTCCGCACTGCTACGGTGTCAAGTCACACGCCGTACCGGTTCGCTAGGTCGAGGACCGACGCGAGGGTTTTGTGGAGGTTGTTCGACATGAATTTGGCCCACACGCTGGAGGCCGTGAAGGCGCTGGGTGTGCTGCGCAGCCGGGGTGTCACCGATCCCCGGAAGCCGCTGGAGACACTGCGGACGATGAAGGAGTCGCGCATCCTCGGCCCGCAGGCCACGCTGATCCGGCACTCCGCGCGCGTGGCGCCGGACGCTCCGGGCATCGTGGACGAGGCGGGCGCCCTGACCTACCGCGAACTGGACGACCGGTCGACGGCCGTCGCGCGCGGCCTGCAAGCGGCGGGCATCTCCGAAGGCCAGGTGATCGGCGTGCTCGCGCGCGACCACCGCGGGCTCATCATCGCCATGGCCGCCGCGGGCAAGCTCGGCGTGCGAGTCGCGTTGATGAACACCGGATTCGCGAAGCCGCAGTTCGCCGAGGTGTGCGCCCGCGAGAAGGTCAAGGCGGTGCTGCACGACAGCGAGTTCCTCGGCCTGCTCGACGCGTTGCCCGCCGACTTGCCGCGCTACATCACCTGGGTCGACGAGGGCGCCACACTCCCCGAGGGTGCGCAGACGCTCGACGACCTGGTGGCCGCCAACTCCGCCGAGCCGCTGCCCGCGCCGAGCAAGCCCGGTGGCTTCATCATCCTGACCAGCGGCACCACCGGCCTGCCGAAGGGCGCTCCGCGCACCAAGGTCACTCCGCTGTCGACGGCGCAGATGGTCGACCGCATCCCGTTCCCGCAGCGCGGCACTCAGGTGATCGTCTCGCCGATCTTCCACAGCACCGGACTGGCCACCTGGCTGGTCGGCGCGGCGCTGGCCAACAAGGTCGTGGTGCGCCGCCGGTTCGACGCCGAGGCCACGCTCGCCCTGGTCGCCGAGCACAAGGCCGACATGCTGGTGGCGGTGCCGACGATGCTGCACCGGATGGTCGAACTCGATCCGGCGATCCGGGCGAAATACGACACGTCCTCGCTGAAGTCGATCGTGCTGGCCGGTTCGGCGCTGTCGCCGGAACTGACGATCAAGGCCACCGAGGCGTTCGGTCCGGTGCTCTACAACCTCTACGGCTCCACCGAGTGCGCCGTGGCGACGGTGGCCAACCCGGAGGATCTCGCCCTCGCGCCCGGCACCGTCGGTCGCGCGCCGATCACCTGCGAGGTTCGGCTCTACGACGACAACGACCAGCGCGTCACCGCCACCAACACCACCGGCCGAATCTTCATCCGCAGCGGCGCTCCGTTCGAGGGCTACACCGACGGCAGGCACAAGCAGATCATCGACGGCTACATGTCCAGCGGCGACGTCGGCCACTTCGACGAGAACGGCCTGCTCATGGTGGACGGCCGCGACGACGACATGATCGTGTCCGGCGGCGAGAACGTCTTCCCGCAGGAGGTGGAGAACCTGCTGCTGGAACGGCCCGACATCTTCGACGTGGCCGTGGTCGGCGTGGACGACGTGGAGTTCGGCAAGCGCCTGCGCGCCTTCGTAGTTCCCGAGCCGGGCTCCTCGCCCGACGGCGAGGAGATCAAGGCGTACGTGAAGAACAACCTGGCGCGCTACAAGGTGCCGCGCGAGGTGGTCTTCCTCGATGACCTGCCGCGGAACGCCACCGGCAAACTGCTGCGCCGCGTGCTGGTCGAGTACGAGGTCAAGGCCTGATGAACAGCGGGCCGGGCCACCGCGCCCGGCCCGTTACCAGCGGGTAGCGTCCGCTGAGATACATGACACAACCGGTTACACAAGCTTGCTAGTGTTAGCACCAGCACTGGGTATCGAAATTGCGGTCCGCACCACCCGAAGGATCACCGGGTGATACCGCCGGAAGGTTGTCGTCGATGTCTCTTTCCCTCCCCGCGTTGGGCGGCGCCGCCCGCAAGGCGGGCGATCTTGCCCTTGGCGTGAACGTGATGGTCAAGCGGCGGCTGTTCAATCCGCTGCGCCCCGACCATGCCGCTCGGTCGGCGTTCAATATCTTGAAGTTCGGCCCGTTCGCGGGTGTCGTCATGCATGCCGCGCAGACGAGGCCGCACGCCGTCGCGATCGTCGATGAGCGCGGGGAGCTGACTTTCGGCGGTCTCAACGAACAGTCCAACGCCTTGGCCCGCGGCTTGCAGAGCAAAGGCATCAATCCCGGTGACGTGGTGGCGATCCTGGCGCGCGACCACCGCGGCATGGTGCTGAGCCTGCTGGCCACCGGCAAGCTCGGCGTGCGCGGCGTGCTGATGAACACCGGGTTCGCCAAGCCGCAGTTCGCCGACGTCGCCGAGCGCGAGAACGTCAAGGCGGTGCTGCACGACAGCGAGTTCATCGACCTGATGAGCGCCATCCCCGCCGCGATCCCGCGCATCCTCACCTGGGTGGACGAGAAGGACAACGCCGATCCGGCGATCCCGACCGTCGATTCGCTGATCAGCGGGCAGTCCGGCGCATCGCTGCCCGCCCCGGCCAAGCCCGGCGGCATCGTCATCCTGACCAGCGGCACCACCGGCACCCCGAAAGGGGCCCCGCGCGACCGGGTCAGCCCGTTCGCCTCGGCTCAGTTCGTCGACCGGGTGCCGCTGCCCGCCAACGGCACCATGATCATGGCGGCGCCGATCTTCCACGGCACCGGCTTGTCCCAGTTCACCCTCGGTCTCGCGCTGGGCAACCGGGTGGTCTTCCAGCAGCGCCGCTTCAATCCCGAGCAGACCTTGGCGAACATCGAGAAGTACCGGGCGGATTCGCTGGTCGTGGTGCCCACCATGCTGCAACGCATCCTGGACCTGGATGCGGACGTGCTGGCGAAGTACGACGTCAGCAGCATCAAGGTGATCTTCGCGGCGGGCTCGGCCATCGCGCCGGACGTGGTGACCCGCACGCTGGACCACTTCGGCGACAGCCTCTACAACCTCTACGGCTCCACCGAGTGCGCCGTCATGACCGTCGCGACGCCCGAGGACCTGCGCAAGGCGCCGACCACCGCAGGCAAGGCTCCGGTCGGCATCCGGATCGTGCTGCTCGACGAGAAGCGCAAGCCGATCACCGAGCCGAACGTGACCGGAACCATCTTCGTGGACAACGGCTTCGCCTTCACCGGCTACACCGACGGTCGCGGCAAGGAGATGGTCGACGGCATGATGTCCAGCGGCGATGTCGGGCACTTCGACGCCGACGGCCTGCTCTACATCGACGGCCGCGACGACGACATGATCGTCTCCGGCGGCGAGAACGTCTTCCCGCTCGAGGTGGAGAACCTCATCGCCGGTCGCGACGACATCTTCGAAGCCGCGGTCGTCGGCGTCGAGGACCGCGAGTTCGGCAAGCGGCTGCGCGCGTTCGTCGTTCCCGGTCCCGATTGCAAGCGCGATCCGCAGGAGATCAAGGACTACGTCAAGGCGAATCTCGCCCGCTACAAGGTGCCGCGCGAGGTGGTCTTCCTCGACGAGTTGCCCCGCAACGCGACCGGCAAGCTGCTGCGCAAGCCGCTCATCGAGATGGAGGTCGACGCGGGCTGAGCGGAGCGCGTCCACGGTCTTCCTGGCGGTGCGCCTGCCGCCCGCCATGGAGGCCTGAGTATTTTCGGGGCCTGCTGATGCGGTCGGACGCGTGCAACCGGTCCGCTATCATCAGCGGGTGAGTTACGAGTTCGACCGGTCTGCCGCGGGACGTCGCGGCGCCGTCGCGCGGGTGCGCGGTGGCTCGGCCGGTGCGATCTCGGGGGCCATTTCCGTCGCGGCGCACGGCTGGGCTTCCGGCGGCATGCTGCCGGACACCACCGCGCTGGCCCTGCTCGCCGCCGCGTCCGCCGTGATCGGCGCGCTGGTCGCGGGCCTGGCCCCGCTGCGCGAGACGTCGACCGGGCTGGTCGCGGCGCTGGTCGCCGGGCAGTTGCTCGGGCACTTCACCATGGGGATCAGCTCGGGACACCTGCATCACGGTGATGCCCAGCTGACCCCGGCCATGCTGGCCGCGCACGTGTGCGCGGCATTCGCGGCGGCCATCGTGATCCGGGGGGCGGAGGCCGCCTACCGGATCGGCACCGCGGTGCTGCGCCGGGTGCTGCCGGTGCGGCACACCCCGCCCGTCGTCGCGGACCGCGCTCCTTTGCGGACGGCCCATCGTGACCGGGTCGTCCTGCGTGTTTTCGCCACCGAGGCGCTGCGCACACGCGCTCCGCCGCTCGCGGTCGTTCTCTGAATTCTTTCCACTCCCGGTGCACGCGTGGCGTGAGTATCGCTCATCGTCACGGTCTTTCCTCGTGCAGCGCAGCGTCGCGGCGCACTCTCGTGCCCACTCCTGAGCGTGCCGACGCGACGCCGTTCACCGAATCGCACACCTTCCTTCCGTGCGGTTCCGAGATCGCGCTTCCGTCGAATGGACGCGTCCGCAAATGATTCCGCGACGGCTGTCCGCGCAGGACGGTCGCCGCGGCGGTCGCGTGCCCACGGCCGTCAGAAAAGGTTGCGTCCCACCCGGGTTCCGCCGTCAGAAACGAAATGATCGTGAGTACAACAGAAACTATTTCCGACGCCGACTTATCGGAGCCGTCGGATTCCTCCGGCCCACGCCGGGCCACCGCGCGTAACAGTTTGTACGCGCTGGCCATGCGGCTGCACTTCTACGCGGGAGTGTTCGTCGGGCCGTTCATCCTCATCGCCGCCGTCACCGGCGCGCTCTACGCGATATCCCCGACGCTCGAGTCGATCGGGTCGCGCGACCTGCTGACGGTCACCGCGACCGGAACGCCGAAGCCGCTGTCGGAGCAAGTCGGCGCGGCCGTCGCCACGCGGCCGGATCTCCAGCTCGTCGCCGTCGCCCCGGCGGGGGGCGCCGAAGACACCACCCGGGTGCTGTTCAGCGACCCGTCGCTGGGGGAATCCGAGCGGCGGGCGGTGTTCGTGAACCCGTACACCGCGCAGCCGGTGGGCGATTCCGTCGTATACGGCAGCTCGGGTGCGCTGCCGATGCGCACCTGGATCGATCGGTTGCACCGGGACCTGCACCTCGGCGAACCCGGCCGGCTCTACAGCGAGCTCGCCGCGTCCTGGCTGTGGATCGTCGCGCTGGCCGGGCTGGTCATCTGGGTGCGCCGGGTGCGCAGCCGACGGGCCCGCAACGGCTGGGGCTGGCTGTTCGCGGCCGATCGGTCGCAGCGCGCGCGAGGCCGCACCCTGAACTGGCACGGGGCGGTCGGAATGTGGGTGCTTCCCCTGGCGCTGCTGCTGTCGGCGACCGGCATGACCTGGTCGACCTACGCGGGTGCGAACGTCACCGAACTGCGTGAGCAGCTCAGCTGGACCACACCCGCGGTCAGCACCGCGCTGCCCGGAACCGCTGCCTCGAGCCATGATTCGGGTTCCGATCACCACGGCGGCGGGCACGCCGACCACGCGCCCGCCGCTCCGGCCGAGCGGATCGCCCAGTTGGATCGGGTCTACGCGACCGCCCGCGCCGAAGGCATCACGCAGCCGGCCGAGATCGCCGTACCGGCCGCGCCGGGCAAGGCGTTCGCGGTGAAGGAACGCCGGATGCCCGGCACCTACACCGTCGACTCCGTGGCCGTCGACGGCGCGACCGGCGCGGTCACCGACCGTCTGCCGTACGCCGACTGGCCGCTGATGGCCAAGCTCACCAACTGGGGCATCCAGTTCCACATGGGGCTGATGTTCGGGTTGCTCAATCAGTTGTTGCTGCTCGCGGCGATGATCGGCCTGATCACCGTGATCGTGCGCGGCTACCTGATGTGGTGGCGCAGGCGGCCGACCCGCGATACGGGGCGGTTCGTGCTGGGCCGCGCCCCGCGACGCGGCGCGTTGGGCAAGACCTCGCTCTGGCTGGTCGTGCCGCTGGTGACCGCCGTGCTGGTGGTCGGCTGGTTCGTCCCGCTGGTCGGGTTGAGCCTGCTCGCCTTCCTCGCGATCGACGTGCTGCTCGGCCTCGCCGGACGGATGCGCGCCGCCGCTTAACCACACATTCGCGGGCGAAGGCCCGTCACCCCAACGACCTACCGAAACGTCACGGGTATGGCCGTCGCTTCGCCATGCCTTCGAAACCGAGGATTTCCCATGCAGATCACGAAACTAGCCCTGGCCGCCGCGTTCACCACCGCTGCCGTGAGCATCGCCGCGGGCACGAGTTCCGCCGCCCCCGAGGTCGCTGCGGTGGACAGCGCGTCCGTCGAGGCCACATCCACGGAGGCCGCCGAGGCCGTCGGTTTCACCGCCCACGCCACCGAGACCGCCAGCATCATCAGCATCGATTCCGGCTCGCTTGTGGTCGAGGACCAGGTGCTGAAGGTGAAGGCCGCCGACGGCACCGTCGTCGCGGGCACGCCGTTGACCTTCCTGGTCGACGAGTTCGAATTCCCCATCGCCGCGGAGATTTCCGACCGCACCGCGACGCTGACCCCCCAGTTCGACCTGGCACACGCGGTCTACAAGCCGGTCGCCCTGCCGTTCGAGGACAAGGCGCCGTGGAAGACGGAGTACGACCGTGAGCAGGCGGCCTGGTCCCGGATGACCAGCACCATCTCCATGGGCGCCACCATCGGCACCCTGGTCGGCGGCATCGGCGGCGCGGCGGTGGGCTGCGTGCTCGGCGGCATCGCCGGAGCGACCGTCGCCGCCGCCACCATCGTCGGCATGTTCGGCCCGTTCATTCCGGCCGCCGCCGTCGGCTGCCTCGGCGGCATCGTCGCCGTCGGCGCCCTCGGCACGGTCGCGGGCCAGATCCTGGTGACGGCCCCCGTCGCCATCGGCGCGGCGATCATGTACTTCTCCACGATCAACGCACCCATGCCGGCTCCGCTGAAGTGATCTCCGGCCCGGCATCGAGGGCGTGTCACTCGGTGCCGGGCCCCGCTTCATCCGTTATCCGAAGACCGATTTCGGCGAGCAGGTCGCGGACGTGCCGTTTTATCTCGGTGCGGATCGCGCGGACGGTGGCGCGGTCTTGTCCGGCGGGATCGTCGAGCTTCCAATCGAGATAGCGTTTTCCGGGGTAGTAGGGGCATGCGTCGCCGCAGCCCATGGTGATGACGACGTCGGAGGCTTCGACAGCTTCGGGCGTCAGGATCTTCGGCTTCCGGTCGGTGAGGTCTATGCCGATCTCGTTCATGACTTCGGCGACGACAGGGTTGATCTCGTCGGCGGGGGCCGAGCCTGCGGAGCGGACCTCGACTTCGCCCTGAGCGAGGTGGGCGAGCAGGGCGGCGGCCATTTGGGAGCGTCCGGCGTTGTGGACGCAGACGAACAGCACGCTCGGTATGGCTGGCATCGCGGCCTTTCAGTGAGTGTCGATGGTGTCGCGGGGGATGACGGCCTTGTCGGCGGCGGCGGTGGCCGGGTAGAGGATGGCGACGAGGGCCATGCCGATGAGTGCGCCGAGGAGTTGGGCGGCGAGGTAGCCGGGCACTGAGGCGGGGGCGATTCCGGCGAAGGTGTCGGAGAAGACGCGGCCGATGGTGACGGCGGGGTTGGCGAACGAGGTGGAACTGGTGAACCAGTACGCCGCTCCGATGTATGCGCCGACCGCTGCCGCCGACAGGGCCGCTCGCCCGCTGCGGGCCAGGCCGAAGACGACGGCGATCAGTCCGGCCGTGGCGACGACTTCCGCGATTACATGGCCGGTGGTAACGCGATGGTGGGTGGAGATCTGCAGCGCGGATCGATCGAACATGATGTTGGCGAGGATCGCTCCGAAGACGGCTCCGGTCGTTTGGGCGGCGATGTAGCCAGGGAGGTCTCGGCCGGAAAGGCCGGTGCCTCGGCGTCGCCCGAGTAGCCAGTCCACCACGGAGACAACGGGATTGAAGTGCGCGCCCGACACCGGCCCGAAGACCAGGATCAGCACCGCGAGTCCGAGAACGGTGGCGGTGGAGTTCTCCAGTAGCTGCACGCCGATGTCATCGGGCGACAGTTGCCGGGCAGCGATGCCGGAGCCGACGACGACGGCGACGAGCAGGGCGGTGCCGAGGAATTCGGCCAGTAGCCGCCGGGCCAGGTCGGTCATCGCGCCGCTTCCGAGACGGTGATGTCGAGCAGGCGGGACAACTGCCGCAGCGCGGCGGGTTCGATGCGGTAGTACACCCACGACCCGCGCCGCTCGCTGCTGAGCAGTCCGGCTTCGCGCAACACTTTCAAGTGATGGGAAATGGTCGGCTGGCTGACGTCGAAGCCTTCCGACAGGTCGCAGACGCACGCCTCCCGCCCGGCATGGCCGGCGACCACCGACAGCAGCCGCAAACGGACCGGGTCCGACAGCGCTTTGAAGACGCAGGCCAGCTCGATGGCGGCGTCGGCGGTCAGCGGTTGGCGGATCATCGGCGTGACCTCACACGATGGTGCGGTCACGCCGACGAGCGGTAACTCCTGTTTCGACACGGATCGATATTGATGTACATCGAATCCACAGGCAAGCGAACACCGGGTTAACGTCGCCCGGGGTCAGTGGCAGCAGGTGGCACCCGAGTCGATTGCCTCCTTCTTGGCGACCGAGCCGCAGCACGCACCTTCGGCGGCGGCTTCCTCGACCGTGCCACAGCAGGACTGAACCGCCTCGGCGTCGGAAGGCGTGGCCGCACCGGTGAGTTCGGGTGCCGTACCGAAGGTTTCACTGTCGGCCAGCACGGTGTAGACCTCCCAGCGTTCGGCGTCCGGCGCTGTCACCCAGACTTTGTCCTGCGTGGCGAAGCAACAGGTGGTGGAGATCTGCTCTTCGGTGAACAACCCGGCTTCCGACAGGCGGGCGATCTCGGCGTGCACCTGGTCGGAGGTCTCGACCTCGACGCCGAGGTGGTTGACGCTGCCGCCGTGGCCGGGGTTCTCGATCAGCACGAGTTTCAGCGATGGTTCGGTGACGGCGAAGTTGGCGTAGCCGGGCTTGCGCTTGGCGGGCTCGGTGCCGAACAGGGTCGAGTAGAACCGCACGGCCCGGTCGATGTCGTCGACGTTGAGGGCGAGTTGGATGCGGGACATGACTACCTCCACTTGTGTGACATATATCGAAGAACCGGTTCGGTGCCGAGTCTGCCACCTTTTCGACATATGTCAATGAAGTGGGTAGAGTCGACCGCATGCCCAAGACGCTGCCCGTGATCGACATGTCCGCCCCGGTCTGCTGCACGCCGGTCGCGGCCGGGCCGATCGACGACGACGCCGCGCTCGCGGTGGCGCTGCGGTTGAAAGCGATCGCCGACCCGGCGCGAGTGAAGCTGCTGTCACTGCTGTTGACCAGCACTTCCGACGAGGAGAACGGCGGCGATCTCGCCGCGGCGGTCGGATTGTCGGAGTCGACGGTGAGCCATCACCTCGGCCAGCTCCGTAAAGCCGGGCTGGTGGAATCCGAACGGCGCGGCGTGAACACCTTCCACCGCGCCCGCCGCGACGCCCTAGCGGCACTGTGCTTCGTCCTCGACCCCAACTGCTGCCGCTGACCCTGTTCTGAACAACAAGATCAACGGCACATGGTGGAGCGGCTTACTCGCGAAATGCCGCAGTCATGCGCCGTTGATCTTGAACTTACTTGGGAAGCGCGGTGACGCATTCGTACATGTGACCGTCGAAGGAGCCGAGCGGGGCCACGCTCCAGAGCATTCCGGTCTCTTCCATGCTGGGGGTGTAGATTTCGCTGCCCGCGCTGTTGAAGTAGCCGAAGGACGTTCCGGGGAACTTCTTGCCGGAGGAATTCAGGTATTCCGTCATCGAGTCGACGAAGGCGGAGAAGCGCGCGGAGTCGCTGGATTCCTCTTCCGCTACCGCGGCGGCGTTCTGCGACCAGTCGTCGTATTGCTCCATCAGCGAACCGGAGGGCGCGGGTGTGCCGGACGGGAAGGCGATGGCCTCGTAGATTCGGGAGCGGTCGCGGAACCCCGACAACGTCCAATAGATCGACGACGCGTCGCCACGATCGACGCCCGCGTTGTCCGACATGTGGCACACGCCGTACGCATGGACGTCCAGTTTCAAGCCGAGGCGGCTCAGCCAGCCGGGGAGCGCGTCTTCGAATTGGCTGAGACACGCCTCGTCGTCGCTGCCGTCCTCTTCCGCCTCGGTGGCAGCCATCAGGCAGGCGAGCTGGTACGCGCCGTAGGCATCGTCCCGGCCGCCGTTGGAGCCCTGAATGCGATTCTTCAGTGCCTCGGGATCGCGCCTCTCGCTGCGGGTGGGCATGTCGAAGATCTCGACCTTCTTCATTCGAACCCTCCTTCACTCGATCGTCCGGCATCTGTTCGTCCTCAACCCTGACCACACGCGGGCCTGCCGTCCTCGCACATTCCGGGTGGTTCTCACGCTCGGGATGTGCGGCACGTCGGTTCCGGAGACGCCCGGGGCGGGCGGGCCGAGTCGGTGGCGGAACGGCGGAGCATGCCGACTCGCCGGCGGTCGAGGACCAAATGCCGGAGGTGAAGACCGCGGTCGCAGCGACCGCCACGCTTCCCGACGCCAGGCGGCAATACCGCAGGAACGATCGCGCAAGCCCTCGATTGTGTTGTGCCAGAACGATTGTCGGCTGTTCTGGACAGATGTTACGTTGGCCGCGAACCGCTCTTCGTGAACCAGGGGGCATCTCGATGAAGTCGAAGTCCGTACTCGCTGGAACAGTCGTCCTGTGCGTGCTGGCTGCCTGCGGTAACGAGGATCAGAGCAACCCAGGAACCTCCGACACAAAGCTGGCAGTGCCCGGGCTGGCGGATAGAAGTACGCGAGGAACCGGCCATCTTGCCCCACTCGAAGGCCGTCGCGGTCTGGCGCGGCGAGCGGCTGGACGAAGGCGCGTTCGCCGTGCTGGACGCGACCACCGGGAAGGCTCGTTGGAGCCGACAGCGGTACGCGCGCTGGGCGCGTTGGCCGCCGACGTCGTCGTCTGAATTGATTCGGGAAGAAAACAAGGCCTGATCGGGCCGGGGACCTGGTCCGACGGCGCTGGGCGGCACGTGTGACGAGGATTCCGCTCTGTTTGCCCCCCCCAACGACCCGGGTAAGCGACCAATGTCCCGAGTCGCCCCACAAGGGAGCGCTTGTCAACCGAGAGACGCCCGCCCGCGAACAGTGCGGATGGGCGAGGAAAGGGGTAGCAAGTGAGCACAATGGCCGCCACGGTGGACGTCGAGGTTCCGGTTCGCACCGCCTACAACCAGTGGACGCAGTTCGAGTCGTTTCCGCAGTTCATGGAGGGTGTCGAAGCGGTACAGCAGATCGATGACCGGCATATGCACTGGCGTGTCCATGTCGGCCCGTCGACGCGGGAGTTCGACGCGACCATCACCGAGCAGCATCCCGACGAACGCATCGCCTGGAAGTCCGACAGCGGACCCAAGCACGCGGGCGTCGTCACGTTCCATCGGCTCGACGACACCCACACCAGGGTGACCACGCAGATGGACGTCGACCCGGAAGGGTTCGTGGAGAACGTCGCCGACAAGCTCGGTGTGCTGAAGCACCGGGTGAACGGTGACCTGGAGCGCTTCAAGCACTTCATCGAGCATCAGGGCAGCGAGACCGGTGCGTGGCGCGGCGACATCCCGCGTCCGGACGCCGGCGGCACCGCGACCGAACGCGGCACGGCTCCCCGGCCCGGCGTCGGCGGAACCGGCATGCCGGGCGCAGGCGGAACCGGGACCCCGGGAACGGGCGGAACCGGCAGCCCGGGTGTCGGTGGGACCGGCACACCCGGCACGTGGCCCGGCGGAACCGGTAGCCCGGGCGTCTGACCAGTGCGATGACGACGCCCCCTGGGTCTCCCAGGGGGCGTCGTTCGCGTCAGGCGGAGTCGCGCTCCTCATCGGTGTCCGCCGGATGCGCTTCCGGTGGCACCTGGACCGGGCGCAGCAGCGCCCAGGCCACGAAGGCCACCGCCACCACGCCCATGCCGAGCCCGGCCCACAGGTTCACGTTCACCCCGCCGGTCTTGGCCTGCTCGGCGGCGGTGTCGTGCACCAGTCCGGTGACCACGAGAACGATCGCGTAGCAGCCGAGCAACCCGCCGACGATGGTACGGATATCGAAAAACATTGCGGCGATTCCTTATCCGACGAAGATGTTGAGCGCGATCACGAGCACGAGCGCGATGCCTGCCAGCAGGACCGGGCGCTGGTACCAGGGCAGCGTGTCGGCCTCCGGGTCGGTGCGCACTTCCTTCGGCGTCTCCGAGTAAACCAGCCCGATCAGTTCCGCCGCCGGTTTCGGCTGGGTCACCTGGGTGACCAGGACACTGACGAGGATGTCGACCACGAACGCGACACCGGCGGCGACGAAACTCGCCCCTTGGCCGGACAGCTCGAAGACCTTCGTCTCGTGCAGGATGAAAACGACTATGGCGGAGGCTGTTCCGCAGACCAGACCGGTCCAGCCCGCGGTCGGCGTCATCCGTTTCCAGAACATGCCGAGGATGAACGTGGCGAACAGCGGCGCGTTGAAGAAGCTGAACAAGGTCTGCAGGTAGTCCATCATGTTGCTGAACCCGGAGGCGATGAACGCGGTGAAGATCGCGGCCACGGTCGCGCCGATCGTGGCCAGCCTGCCCACGCCGAGGTAGTAGCCGTCCGCGCGGTCGCGCCGCACGTACTGCTGCCACAGGTCGTAGCTGAACACCGTGTTGAACGCGGAGACGTTGGCCGCCATGCCCGCCATGAACGCCGCGAGCAGGCCTGCCAGCCCCACACCCAGCAGGCCGTTGGGCAGCACGTCCTTCATCAGGTAAAGCAGCGCCTGGTTGTAGGTGGTGTCGCTCTCGAAGTCCGGATTCGCCGTCACCGCCGCCTTGTACTCCGCCATCTGCGGCACCAGCACCGCGCTGATCATGCCGGGGATCACCACGATCAGCGGGATGAACATCTTCGGATACGCGCCGATGATCGGCGTGCGCCGCGCCGCGGAGATGGAGTGCGTCGCCATCGCGCGCTGTACCTCGACGAAGTTCGTGGTCCAGTACCCGAACGACAGCACGAATCCGAGGCCGAACACGATGCCGAGGATCGACAGGAAATCGTTGGAGAATCCGCTGAGCGCGTTACCGGGCCACGATTCCAGCTGCGCCGCGCCGCCCGGCGAGGCGGTCACTTTGTCGCGCAGCCCGTCCCATCCCCCGACCCGGTGCAACCCGACCAGGGTGAGCGGCAGCAACGCGGCGACGATGACGAAGAACTGGAGCACTTCGTTGTAGATCGCCGCGGACAGACCGCCGAGGGTGATGTAGGACAGCACGATCACCGCGGCCACGATCACCGAGACCCACAGCGGCCAGCCCAGCAGCACGTTCACGATCGAGCCGAGCAGGTACAGGTTGACCCCGGCGATGAGGATCTGCGCGACGGCGAAACTCAGCGCGTTCACCAGATGGGCTCCGGTGCCGAAGCGGCGGCGCATGAATTCCGGCACGCTGCGGACCTTGGAGCCGTAGTAGAACGGCATCATCACCACGCCGAGGAACAGCATGGCGGGCACCGCCCCGATCCAGAAGTAGTGGAAGGTCGGGAAGCCGTACTCCGCGCCGTTGGCGGACATGCCCATGATCTCCACCGCGCCGAGGTTGGCGGAGATGAACGCAAGGCCGGTCACCCAAGCCGGTAGCGAGCGCCCGGACAAGAAGAAGTCGATGCTGGATGACACCCGTTGCCTGGCCAGAAGGCCGATGCCGAGCACGAACACGAAATACAGGGCGACCAGCGCGTAGTCGACGGGCTGCGCGTCCAGGCGGAGGGTCTCGGCGGCTTCGAGGTGCGGTGGCGAAGCGGCCGAGTGCAGGCCGGGCACGGCGGCGAGAACGGACGAATCGACGAGCGGCACAGCGTTCCTCCTGGCGGTGAAACCGGGGCGGCGAGCGAGGTCGTTCGTCGTGCGAGAGCCGCGTCGTGCTGGTCCTGCCCGGCGCGCGCGACCTCCTCGTCGCCCGCCGAATGGTGTCGGCAGACACCACTGTGCGCGATCATGCCCAACGGCGTGGCACATTCGCGCACAAATCCGGTCGGTCGCTCAGTCGACCCGGTGGGCTCCAGGGGCGGGGACCACCACGAAAGTGCGCGGATCGGGGAGATCCGCGTCGGCGAAACGCTGCCGCACCGAATCCGCCACCGCCGCGGTGCGGTCCCGGTCGACGAGCGCGATGACGCTGCCGCCGAATCCGCCGCCGACCATCCGCGCGCCGTGCGACCCGGCCGCCAGCGCGGCGTCGACCGCCGCGTCGAGGGCCGGAGTGGACACCTCGAAGTCGTCCCGCAGCGAGCCGTGTCCTGCGGTGAGCACCGGGCCGATTCCACGCGGGTCGAGCCCTTCCCGCAATTTTTCGGCAACTGCGACCACTCTGGCGTTCTCCGTCACCACATGCCGGGCGCGCCGACGCAGCACGTCGTCGGCGATCCGGGTGGTGTCCGTCGCCGACGCCACGTCGCGCAAGGTCTCGACGCCGAGTGCCTCGGCCGCCGCAGCGCATTCCGCGCGGCGCTCGGCGTAGCGGCCGTCGGCCAGTTCGTGCGGCTGGCCGGTGTCGACGACAAGGAGTTCCAGCCCGAAAGCGCCGAGATCGAAAGGGATCTGCTCGACGCCGCGCGGCGCGGCGGTGTCGGCGGCGAATGCCCGCACGTCCAGCAGCAGCGCGTGCCCGGCGGTGCACAACATCGCGGCCGATTGGTCGAGCAAGCCGGTCGGCGCGCCGACGTAGTCGTTCTCGGCGGCGCGGGCCATGTCGATCAGCGTGCGATCGGTCAGGCCCGGCGCGAACAGATCACGCAGCGCGATGGCCACCGCGCAGGACAGCGCCGCCGAGGACGACAGGCCCGCGCCGATCGGCACCGCGCCGTCGAGGTCGAGATCCACGCCGGGGATCCGGTGTCCGCGCCGGGTGAACTCGGCGACCACGCCGAGCGGATAGCGCGACCAACCAGGCACCCGCGCCCGCGCGCCTTCGAGGTCGGACACCGCGACGAGCACCGGCTCGCCGGGCCGCTGCCGCGAGCCGACCCGCACCAGCCCGTCCGTGTGCGGCGCCGCCGTACACCGCGCCACCAGCGGCAACGCGATCGGCAGGACGTAGCCGTCGTTGTAGTCGGTGTGCTCACCGATGATGTTGACCCGCCCCGGCGCCACCCATGTCCGCACACTCGCTCCTCGCTGTCCCGGTCGGTGCCAGGGTACGAGACACGCCGCCCGGACATCGTTTTCGGCCCGGTCGGCTGCGGGATCGGCGTTCGTGCCGCAGAGTCGAATTCGACGCAAGTCCGGCCTGCGAAATCTGGTGGCCGCGGCGGATCGGGAGGGCACCATGATTCACGACGCCTCACGCGGCGACCTACGCGCGCGGCCTCGCCCGGATCGGCTGCGGCCGCCGCTGGAGCGGACGTTCCCGGCGCCGCTGACGATCGAGATCGGCGCGGCGACCGGCGCGGGACCGACCGCCATGTCGGCGTTCGACGCGGCGCTGCGCGATCTCGGCGTGGGTGAGGCGAACCTGATCCGGTTGTCGTCGGTCATCCCGCCGCGCGCCACCGTCGAACGGATCGGCCGGGTACGCAAGCCGATACCGTGGGGTGACCGGCTGTACTGCGTCTACGCGGTGCGGCACGCCTGCGAACGCGGCGCGACCGCCGCGGCGGGCATCGGCTGGGCGCTGCGCGACGACGGCTCCGGCGCGGGATTGTTCGTCGAGCACGAGGCCGACACCAGCGACGAAGTCGACGCCCTGATCCGCGCCAGCCTGGCGGACATGACCCGCCACCGCGGCGACGGCTTCGGCCCCGTCCAGTTGTGCACCGTGGACGCCACCTCCGACGGTGACCCGGCGTGCGCGCTGGTCCTCGCCGCGTATCACACCATTCCGTGGGGCCCGCGATGAGCGAGATCACCGTCACCGTCGAGGCGGCGATTCCGGAGGAACGGATCGCGATGTTCCATCGCCTGTACGAGGAGGCGTTCGGCCCGTTGCGCGCGAAGGCCATCGCACGGCAGGTGCTGCACCCGGAGGAGTTCCGGGAGGAGATGGTGGATCCCCGCGTGCAGAAGTACGTGGCGCACGCCGACGGCGAGCCGATCGGCGTCACCACGCTGACCAGGCATCTGGAGACCGTGCCGTGGATCAGCCCGGACTATTTCGCGGCCCGCTATCCCGAACACGCGGCGCGCGACGCGATCTACTACGCGGGTTTCACCCTTGTTGCGCCAAGGGGCGGCGTTCCATGCCATGATCAAATCAGTTGTCCAGATATTGGTTGCCGAGCGCGCTGCGGTCGGTTGGGACATCTGCTCGTACAACAACACTCGGTTCTCGTTCGCCGACAGCATCAGGGCGGTGCTCGACGAACAGGCGAACGTCGAAGTCGCGGTGGAGGATTCACAGATCTATTACGCGGCCCGGTTCACCGGGGATGGAGCGACCAAGGGGGGCTGATGACACCAAGTGAACAGCCACAGACCAGCCGTCCGCGCGGCATCGGATCGGGCTGGTACCCGGTACTTCTGGGGGGAAGCGCGGCCGCGATCGCGGTCCATCTGGCGCTGGACTCGCACGTGGCGGCGTTCGTGACGATGACGATCATCGTCGGCGCGACCCTCGCCATGATCGCGGTCGGCGTGCGCACGCACCGGCCCGCGCACCCGTTGCCGTGGTATCTGCTGTCCGGCTCGGCGGTGCTGTTCGCCACCGGCACCACGCTGCGCGACATCGGCGACCACGCGGTCCATCCGCTCGACGACGCGTTCACTCTGCTGGGTTATCTCGGCGTCGGGCTCGCGGCGCTGATCTGGTTGTGGCCGCGCCAAGTGCACGGCGACTACGACCTGCTCCTGGACTCGGCCCTGATCGGGCTCGGCGCGCTGCTCGCCTCCTGGACCTTCCTCATCTCCCCGATCCTGCAATCCACCGCGACCGGGCTGGACGCGCTGTTGGCGGCGACCTACCCGGTACTCGACGCGCTGCTGCTGACCTTGGTGGCGCACTCCATGGCGACCTCAACGCGCGCGGAGACCTCGCTGTGGTTGCTGCACGCCGGACTCGTCGCGGTGCTGCTCGGCGACTTGGGCTACAGCCTGGAGACCGCGGGCGCGACCGTGTTCGGGCGTGAAGTGCTGCTGGCTCCCCTGCTCGCCGCCTACGCCACCGTGGGCGCCGCGGCGCTGCACCCGACCATGACCGCGCTCGGCACGCCACGGCGCATCCACCCACACCACTCCAGGCAGCGCGCCAGCCTCATCGCGATCGCGCTGATCGTGGCCTCACTGGTGCCGGTGGTCGGGTCGAGCCTGCGCCCGCTCGATCGCGTGGTGGTGTCGTCGCTGTTCGGGTTACTGCTGATCGGCATGCTGGTGCGCAGCGAGCGCGCCATCGTGCGCAGCGCCCGCAGCGAGCGGCGCGCGCAGTACCAGGCCGACCACGACATACTCACCGGATTGCTGAATCGAGCCGCACTGCTGCGCGCGCTGCGGCAGCGCGGCGAACAGTGGGCCGAGCAACCGATCTCGCTGCTGTTCATCGACCTCGACGGCTTCAAGCGGGTCAACGACAGCTACGGGCACGCCGTCGGCGACGAACTCATCTCGACGGCGGCCGGCCGGATCCGGCGAGTCGCGCGCCACGAGGACGTGGTGACCCGCTACGGCGGCGACGAATTCGTCGTGCTCGCCCGGCTCGCCCGGCCGGAGGCCGCCGTGCTGGCCGAACGGCTGCTCGGCGCGTTCGTCCGGCCGTTCGGGCTGAGCGCCGGGGAGATACCGATCACCGCGAGCGTCGGCGTGGCGTGCGTCGGTCCACGCAGCTCGGACACCGACGTGCACGGCCTGCTCCGGGACGCGGACGCGGCCATGTACCACGCGAAGCAGTACTCGCTCGGTTACGCGTTCCACGACGACGTGCGGCACACGCTTCCCGGCACTGAGCGACGGATCTGGCGCACGGCTGCCCGATCCGCCAGTCCCGCGGTCTGACTCAGTCGCTCAGCTCGTTCAGCAGGCGCTTGGCCTCCTCGAGCTCGGCCTGTAACTGCTGCACCTTGGCCTCCTGCACCCCGCGCAACGCGTCCAGGACGCCCGCGACCACCTCGGCGACCTCCGGATGCAGGATCTTCGCCGCCTGCGCCACCGTGGAACCGGCCACCGGAAGACCGCGCAGGGTGCGCTTCTTCCCGCTGACCACGTCGATGGACCACTCGCCGTCGGCGGTGCCGGTGAGCGTCACGGTGACCTCGGGCGCCTTGGCCTTGCGGGCGGCGGCCGCTTTGGCCGGTTTGGGCGCCGCGGCCTGCTTGGCCGCGCTGTCGGCTCGACTCGCTTCCGCGGCCGCCGCGGGCTTCGGGGTGGCCGCGGGCGCGGGTGCGCTCGGCCGCGCGGGCTCGGTCGTGGTGCTCGTCGTGGTCGACGACTGCGTCACAGGGGATTCCTTCCGTGTTGTCGACTTCTGCTGGGCGGTGGCGCCCGCCGCCCCTCGCGGCGGCTTGGTCAAGGTCACCTCGGTGGGAGAGAAGGACAGTACATCCTTCGATCCGGTCGGCCGGACCTGGAGGAAGTCACCGTCGGCAGGGTCGCCGAGCGCGATCACCTTGCCCGAGCGCCCCTCCGGCACGCCGACCGCGGCGGAGGTGAACCACACCATGGGCGGGCTGCCACCGGCTATGTCCGCGGCGATCTGTTGAATCTCGCTGTCCGACAAGGGCTGCGGCTTGGTTCGTGGGGACGACATGGGTAACTCCGAGCGATTTCGTGGTTGGCTGCGTGCACAGATGATGCCGCACGACGCCGACAGATTCGCGGGCCACCGTCGAATAGGGGCGGCGGACGACACCGTTCACGCATCCAGCGAACAGTGGGCAACACATGCCGTCACCCTGCGGACAGCCCCCACAGACCACAACGCTTCGGCGTCCTATGCGAGAAAACCAGCGCTGGAGGCCTTCTCGCACCTCAGCCGACCCGACGTCACCGACTGGCCCGCCCAGGAAGGTCGACTGTGCCGAACAAGCCCGCTCAACTCGCGTCCGTCGGCGCGCGCAGCGCCGGAAACCAGATGTCGGTGAGCACTTCCACGGCTTGCTCCACCGAGACGTCGATGGTGCCCTGCATCGCCCATCGGGTGAAGAACCGCTCCAGTTGCGCGACGAGCAATTCCACGCGCAACCGCGCCTCGTCGCGCCGGTCGGCGGGCCACGCCGCCAGGTAGGCGGTCATCGCGTTGGGCAATGCGAGGATGCCGTCGCGGGCGATCTCGCGAAACTCCGGTTCCAGCGCGGTCGCCTCGTCCCAGGCGGGCAGCAGGTCTTTGTATTGGTGGAACCACTCGATGGCGCGGGTCATCCAACGGGCGAACTCGGCGCGCGAACCGGTCTCCAGCACCCGATCGAGGTCCTGATAGGAGTGCAGCACGGTAGACAGGGTGCCCTGCTGGGCGATCGCGCGCAGGATCTCTTGTTTCCCCGCGAAGTGCAGGTAGAACGTGGCGCGGCTGCAACCGACGGCGGCGACGATGTCGTCCACCCGCACCGCCGCGTAGCCGCGGGTGGCGAACAGCTCCTTGGCGCCCTCCATCAGCCGGACCCTGGTCTGCTGCTTCTGCTCGTCCCGCAGGTTCGCGCTCGCGTTCGTACGCATGGTGAACAGGTACCTCGTATCCGTGAAAAGAGGGACTGACGTGCGGTTGACGCCGCCCGAGTCTACGCGGCAAAGGGAGTGATGGACAGCGCGTCACTCACTAGACACCATGTCTACCGAGTGCTAATTTGTTGCCTACGTCACTCCGGCGCGTGAGCCGCACCGGACGGTTCGGCCGTCACCGACGACGGCCTCCAGCACGAGGACAGTGAATGACGTCAACCGCACTCCCCCGCGTCTGCGTGATCGGGGCGGGTCCCTCCGGGATCACCGCCGCCAAACGCCTGAACGATTACGGCATACCGTTCGACTGCTACGAAGCGTCCGACGAAGTCGGGGGCAACTGGTACTTCAAGAACCCCAACGGCATGTCGGCGTGCTACCAGAGCCTGCACATCGACACGTCCAAGTTCCGCCTGGCCTTCGAGGACTATCCGGCGCCCGACGAGTGGCCGGACTTTCCCCACCATTCGCAGCTGTTCCAGTACTTCCGCGACTACGTCGACCATTTCGGCATCCGCGACCGGATCGTGTTCGACACCAGGGTGACCGCGGCCGAGCGCGGGACGGACGGCCGCTGGCTGATCAGCACGAGCGACGGGAGCACCAAGGACTACGACGCGCTCATCGTCTGCAACGGGCACCACTGGGATCCCCGCCTTCCGGACTACCCGGGCGAATTCGACGGCACGCTGCTGCACAGCCACGCCTACAACGACCCGTTCGACCCGGTCGACATGCGCGGCAAGCGCGTCGTGGTGGTCGGCATGGGCAACTCGGGCCTGGACATCGCCTCCGAGCTGTCGCAGCGGTTCATCGCGACGAAGCTCTACGTCTCCGCCCGGCGCGGAGTCTGGGTACTGCCGAAGTACGTCAACGGCAAGGTCGGCGACAAGCGCTCGATGCCACGGTGGATGCCGCCGAAGCTGGGCCTGAAACTCAAGCAGCGTTTCGTCCGCAAATTCCGCGGCAACATGGAGGACTACGGCCTGCCCAAGCCCGACCACCTGCCCTTCGAGGCGCATCCATCGGCGAGCGAGGAGTTCCTGCACCGCGCGGGCTGCGGCGACGTCACGTTCAAGCCCGCGATCACCGCGCTGGAAGGTTCGCGGGTGCGCTTCGCCGACGGCAGCGCCGAGGAGGTGGACGTGATCGTCTGCGCCACCGGTTACCGCATCTCCTTCCCGTTCTTCTCCGATCCGGAACTGCTGCCCGACAGCGACAATCGCTTCCCGCTGTTCAAGCAGATGGTGAAGCCCGGCATCGACAACCTGTTCTTCCTCGGGCTGGCCCAGCCGCTGCCCACGCTGGTGAACTTCGCCGAGCAGCAGAGCAAGCTGGTCGCCGCCTATCTGACCGGCCGCTACCACCTGCCGCCCGCGGAGGAGATGCGGGCGGCCATGCGGTCCGCGGAGTCGGCCAGGTCGGGGCGCTACTACGACTCGCCCCGGCACACCATCCAGATCGAATTCGAACCGTACGTACGGGACATGCGGCGGGAGCTGGCGCGCGGCGCGAAACGCGCCACCGCCGCGGGTAACGCGCTGCCGGTTCCCGGCCGCACGCCCGAACACGTGTGAGGCGGCGATGACCACTACCACGGGCACCGCCACCTCGGGATTCTGCGCCGAACGATTCGCACGGGTCCGCACGGAACTGGAGACCCGGCTCGCCTCCGGCGACGAGCTGGGCGCATCGATCTGCGTCACCGTCGACGGCGAAACGGTCGTCGACCTCTGGGGCGGCTACCGCGACCGGGAACGCACGCAGCCGTGGACCGAGGACACCTTGGTCAACGTCTTCTCCATCACCAAGACCATGACCGCGCTGTGCGCCCTGCTGCTGGTCGAGCGCGGCGAACTGGACGTGCACGCGAAGGTGGCCAGGTACTGGCCGGAATTCGCGGCGAATGGCAAGGGCGACATCGAGATTCGTCATCTGCTCGCGCACACCTCCGGCGTCTCCGGGTGGCAGCCGCCGATCGAGCTCGCCGATATCTACGACGCGGAAGCCTCCGCTGCCCGGCTCGCGAGCCAGCCGCCGTGGTGGGAGCCCGGCACCGCCTCCGGCTACCACGCGCTGGCCTACGGCCACCTGATCGGCGCGGTGATCCGCCGCGTCACCGGACGCTCGCTGGGCGAGTTCTTCGCCGATGAGCTCGCCGGGCCGCTGGGCGCGGACTTCCACATCGGCACCGCGCCCGAGCACCACGGGCGGATCGCGACCTTGATCCCGCCCGCCATGCCGGAATTCGACATGGCCGCGCTCGACCAGGAAAGCGTGCTGGTCAAGACGCTCACCAGCCCACTGCTCGACATCGCCGAGACGGCGAGCGCCGGGTGGCGGCAAGCCGAGATCGGCGCGGTGAACGGCCACGGCAACGCCCGTTCGGTGGCGCGGGTGCAATCGCTGGTGTCCTGCGGCGGTGAACTGGCCGGACGGCGGCTGCTGTCGGAGCGGACGATCGAGCTGATCTTCCAGCAGCAGTCCGACGGCGTGGATCTCGCGCTTGCGGTGCCGCTGCGATTCGGCATCGGCTACGGTCTGCCGCAGCGGCAGACCGCCCCGGAGGTTCCCGACGGCCGGGTGTGCTGGTGGGCCGGGTACGGAGGCGCGATGGTGGTCAACGACCTCGAGCACCGCACCACGTTCGCCTACGCCATGAACCGGATGGCGCCGGGGCTGATCGGCTCCGACCGCGGCGATGCCTATCTGCGCGCGACGTTCGCGGCGGTGCGCGGATGATGCGGGCACTGCAGCTCACCGAGCCCGGTGTGCTGGAACTGCGCGAGGTACCGATTCCGGAGATCGGTCCCACCGATCTGCTGCTGCGGGTCGGCGCGGCGGGCATCTGCCATTCGGATCTGCACGTGCTGCACATCCCCTTCCGGATGCGCGAGGAACCGTTGACCCTCGGCCACGAGATCGCGGGCACCATCGAAGCCGTCGGCGCCGGGGTCGGCGGCCGCCGGGCGGGCGAGCGCGGCATCGTGTATCTGTGCTGGTCGTGCGGGGTCTGCCGGGAGTGCGTCGGCGGCAACGAGAACGTCTGCCTCGCCGCGGGTCGCACCGCCATGCCGCCGTGCCCCGGACTCGGGCCGGACGGCGGGATGGCCGACTACATCCGGGTGCCCGCGAGTTCGTTCGTGCCGATCGGCGACCTCGACTTCGCCGAGGCCGCGCCGCTGGCCGACGCCGCGCTGTCGAGCTACCACGCCATCCGCGGCGCTCGTGATCGGCTGGGGCCGGGGTCGGTGGCGGTGGTTGTCGGGATCGGCGGGCTCGGCCACCTCGCGGTGCAGATCCTCGCCGCGACCACGGCGGCCAAGGTGCTGGCCGTGGACGTGAGCGCCGACAAGCTCGAACTCGCCGCGCGGTGCGGTGCGGCCGAAGGACTTCTCGCGGGCGACGACACGGCGAAGGAGATCCTCGACCGGACCGCAGGTCGCGGCGCGGACGCGGTGTTCGACTTCGTCGGCGTCGACGCCACCGCGCGGCTCGCGGTGGAATCGGTGGCGCCCGACGGGGCCTACCGCATGGTCGGCCTCGGCGGTGGCGCGCCGGAGATCACGGCGGCGCCCGCCACCGGCACGGGCTGGCCATGGGGCGCCACGGTCCGGAAATCCTACGGCGGCACCAGATCCGACTTGATCGACTCCGTGGCGTTGGCCGCGGCGGGCAAGCTGCGCGCCGAAGTGGAGCGCTATCCGCTGGCCGACGGCCGCGCCGCCCTCGACCGGCTGGAGCGCGGGCTGATCACCGGCCGCGCCGTGCTGATCCCAGAGCCGTGACGAATCAACCCTTGCGCAGTGACGAGGAAGTATCCGATATGACAAAAGCCATCGACCCGCAGACGTTCGTGGCACAGGCCGCGAGCAGGCTCACCGGACCCGGCGGCCGATTCGAGATGGTGGTCGAGGACGTGCTCGGCGCGCCGCTGCCGGTGGTGCGCCATCGCAAGTCCTCGCTGCGGGAAGTGCTCGTCGCCGGGGCCGCGCACGGCGACCGGGACTATCTGGTCACCGCGGACCGCAGGATGTCGTTCACCGAGCACGCCGCCGCGGTCGCGGCACTGGCCACGGCCCTGCGCGACCGCTTCGGCGTCGGCAAGGGCGACCGCGTGGGCATTCTCGCCGCGAACACGCCCGAGTGGGTGCTCACCTTCTGGGCGGCCCAAGCGCTCGGCGCGATCGCGGTGGGTTACAACGCGTGGTGGGCGCCGCGCGAGATCGCCTACGGCGTCGAGCACACCAGCCCCTCCGTGCTCGTGGTCGACGCGAAGCGCGCGGCGCTGGTGGCGGAACTGGATATCCCGGTCCCGGTGCTCACCATGGAACACGACATACCCTCGCTGCTGGCCGAATACCGCACCGACGACCTGCCCGACACCGAGATCGACGAAGACGATCCCGCGGTGATCCTGTACACCAGCGGCACCAGCGGCCGACCCAAAGGGGCGGTGCACTCGCACCGAAACCTGGTGGCGGTCACCGACTACCACCTCTTCAACGACGCGCTGGCCGCCGCGCTCACCGGGGCGGACGAACTGCCGAGCGGGCGGCGCTTCCTGCTCACCTCGCCGCTGTTCCACATCGCCAGCCTGCACAACCTGGTGGTTCCCCGGCTGGTCACCGGTGACGCGGCGGTGATCCACCAGGGCTCGTTCGACGCCGACCGGGTGCTGCGGCTGATCGAGGCGCAGCGGGTCACCAACTGGGGCGCCATGCCGACCATGGCGACCAGGATGCTCGAACTCGACCTGTCCGACTACGACCTGTCCTCGCTCGCTTCCTTCTCGCTGAACTCCGCGCCGTCCTCGGCCGCGTTGCAGGAGAAGCTGCGCGATCAGCTGCCCGTCGCCCGCAACGCGCTGGTGACCAGCTACGGGCTCACCGAATGCAGCACCGCCGCGACGCTGGCGAGCCCGGCCGAACTGGCGGCGTTCCCGGACACCGTCGGTCGTCCGGTCGTCGGGGTCGCGCTGGAGATCCGCGACAGCGCGGGCAACGTGGTCCCCGACGGCACCGAAGGCGAGATCTGCGTGCGCAGCCCTTACGTGATGCTGGGCTACTGGCAGAACGAGGCAGCGACCGCCGCGGCGATCACCGCCGACCGCTGGTTGCGCACGGGCGATATCGGGGTGCTGGAGGACGGCAGGCTGCGCTTGTCCGGGCGTCGTTCGGATCTCATCCTGCGCGGCGGGGAGAACGTCTATCCCACGGAGATCGAGCAGTGCCTCGAGGAGCATCCGGCGGTGCGCGAGTGCGCGGTGCTCGGGGTACCCGACGCCGACCTCGGACAGCAGGTCGCCGCCGTGGTCGTGGTCGAAAGCGTCACGGCGACCAGCGAAGAGGAGCTGCGCGCGTTCGCCGCCGAGCGGCTCGCCTACTACAAGGTGCCCGCCCGCTGGCGGCTCACCACCACCGCACTACAGCGCAACGCGACCGGCAAGGTCATACGCGCCGATCTCGAGGTGTAAAGCCATGTACGACACCATCATCGCGAACGGCCAGTGGTTCGACGGCACCGGCGCGCCCTCGGCGATCCGGCACCTCGGCATCCGAGACGGTCGCGTCGCGACCGTCTCGGCCGACTCGATCGATGACCCCGACTGTCCGAACATCGTGGACGCCACCGGGAAATGGGTGATCCCGGGCATGCTCGACATCCACACCCACTACGACGTGGAGGTGCTCCAGCATCCCGCGCTGACCGAATCGCTGCGCCACGGCATCACCACGGTCCTGCTGGGCTCGTGCTCGCTGTCGACCGTCCACGTCGACGCCTCCGACGCGGGCGACCTGTTCGCACGGGTCGAGGCGATTCCGCGCAAGCACGTCCTCGCCGCGGTCGGCGAGCACAAGACCTGGCGCTCGGCGCACGAATACGCGGCCGCCCTGGAACAACTGCCGCTGGGCCCGAATGTCGCCGCGTTCATCGGGCATTCGGACATCCGCGCCGCGGAAATGGGTCTGGAGCGCGCGACCCGCAAGGACGTCCGGCCCGATGCCGCCGAACTGGCGGGGATGGCGGCGAAGCTGACCGAGGCGCTGGACGCCGGGTTCGTCGGCATGTCCTCCCAGCAGCTGCTGTTCGACAAACTCGACGGTGCGGTGTGCCGATCGCGCACCCTGCCGTCCACCTACGCGACCACCCGGGAACGGCGCAGGCTCAACGCCATCTTGCGCCGGCGCGGGCGGGCACTACAGGGCGGACCCGACGTGTCCCGCCCGCAGAGCCTGGTGACGATGGCGGCCGGTAGCCTCGGCCTGTTCCGCAAGCCGCTGAAGGTCAGCCTGCTCTCTGCCGCCGACCTCAAGGCCATTCCCGGCATCGCGTACCTTTTCCCGCTGATCGCGCGAGTGCTCAACGCGCTGGGCGGCGATTTCCGCTGGCAACACCTTCCGGTGCCGTTCGAGGTCTACGCCGACGGCATCGACCTGGTGGTGTTCGAGGAGTTCGGTTCCGGCGCCGAAGCGCTGCACCTCGCCGACCAAGTGGACAAGCGCCGGGAACTGTTGCGCGACCAGCAGTACCGGCGCCGCTTCCGCAAGGACTACGACAAGAAATTCGGTCCACGGGTGTGGCACCGTGATTTCTTCGATGCGCGGATCGTGGAATGCCCGGACGCGAGCGTGATCGGCAAGACCTTCGGCGAGGTGGGCGCGGAGCGCGGCGGCACGCACCCGGTGGACGCGTTCCTCGACCTCGTGGTGGAACACGGCGGCAAGGTCCGCTGGCGTACGACGATCTCCAACCACCGACCGGAAGTGCTCGATCGGCTCGCCGCCGACCCCGGCGTGCAATTGGGCTTCTCCGACGCGGGAGCGCATCTGCGCAACATGGCGTTCTACAACTTCGGGCTCCGCTTCCTGCGCCGGGTGCGCGACGCCGCGAACGCGGGCCGTCCGTTCCTGTCGATGGAACAGGCGGTGCACCGGCTCACCGGCGAACTCGCGGACTGGTACGGCCTGGACGCCGGACATCTGCGGGTGGGCGACCGAGCGGACGTCGTCGTGCTCGATCCGGCTCGCCTGGACGATTCGCTGGACGCCTACCACGAATCCCCCATCGCCCCCTTCGACAACCTGTCGCGCATGGTGAACCGCAACGACGAGGCGGTCACCGCGGTCTTGGTCGGCGGCGTGCCGGTGTTCGGCGGCGGCGCGCCCGCCGCGGAGCTCGGCGCCCGGCGGACCGGCCGTTTCCTGCGCGCGGCGACCGCCACCGGATAGTCCAACCGCCCGCTCGGTCCGGTTCGTCCACGTAAAATCGCTGCTACCCGGCGGTTCGCTCGCCGGTGGTTCGTAGGGAGTCAGCGTGGACGTATTCGAACATCGGGGCAGGTCCGTGGTCTTCGACCGCACGGGCAGCGGGTCTCCGGTCGTGTTCCTGCACAACGCGGGCACGCAACGCCGCATCTGGGACGACCAAGTCGCGGCACTGCGGGACTCGCATGAGGTCTTCGCGCTCGACCTGCCCGGCTACGGGCAGTCCGACCAGCCCGCGACCGGCTACCGCCTCACCGATTACGTCGACATGCTCACGGCGTTCCTCGACGCCCAACGCGTCACCGACGTGGTGCTGATCGGCAACTGTCTCGGCAGCGCCACCTCGCTGCGCTACGCCATGGGTCATCCCGACCGGGTGCGCGCGCTCGTCCTGATCAATCCGCTCACCTTGGACACCGTGAGTTCGGGACAGTCGGCGGGCCTGGCCTGGCTGGACGCGCGGCTGCCGCTGGCGCCGCTGGCCCGCCGGATCAGCCTGCCGAACCCGGTGGTCTCGCTGATCGTCGGCAATCAGCTCGGCCCCCGCGGTCGGCGCTTGCGCACTCAGCACGAGCCGCGCGTGCGGGCGTACTGGACCGATCGGGGCAGGCTGCGAGCTCTGCACGGCTTGGTGCAGGATTTTCCGTCCTACCGCGCGTTGGACACCTTCGAGCCGCCCGCCGGTTTCCCGCCGATCTGCACGATCTGGGGGCGACGTAACCGCATCCTGTCGGCGAAGGCGGGCGGACGGCTGAACGGCAAGCTGCGCCCGCACACGGCGGTGGAACTACCGGACTGCGGTCATCTTCCGATGGTGGAGGCTCCGCAGCGGGTCGCTTCGATCATCACCGGCTTCCTGGCCGCGACCGACGTCCCGGCGCGCGAGCAGTCCGGCGGCCGCTGAGCCGCACTCAGAGCGGAGCAACGGTCGGGCACAGTTCGGCGAAACTGGCCGAGTGCACTCCGCATCCGGCGCATTCGAACACCATGCCCATGTCCAGCATCCAGTGGATGCGGGTATGGCAGGTCTCGCAGAGGAAATCCACACCCGCCGGATGGCAGCAGGACCGTTTACGGATGAACCATTCCGCACGATGACGGCAGGGCACGGAATCGAAGCGGAACGTGCACTTCGGCGCGGCGGGCAACTCGGCGACGACGGCATCGAAAGCCGTTGTGGCCGTATGGGTGTTCACAGCGGATACCTTCCGGCGGAGCAGGGGCGGGAGAACGAGCGGTGCGGCGGCGCCTTCTACCCCCTGGATCGATCTCTCTCGATTAGCTGTTACCCGGATGAGTCCGCTTTCACACGGCGGCGGACCCGCTTGTTTGGTCACGAATCGCGCGGGAATCCGAATTGTGACGCCATCTAAGGGAAGGGGTTCTGTCATGTTGTTGCGCCGACTCGCCCGGCCGCTACTGGCCACCGTGTTCGTGGTCGACGGGGTCGATACGCTGCGGCACCCGGACGAGCGGGTGAAGTCCGCGAACGCACTGCTGGAACGGGGGCAACGGCAGCTGCCCGCAGAGGTCGCCGCGAAATTGCCATCGAATCCGTCGACCGTCGTGCAGGTCAACGCCTTCGCCCAGGTGGGCGGCGGCGTCCTGCTGGCCCTCGGCAAGGCGCCGCGACTGGCCGCTTTGGTGCTCGCCGCGACCGTCGTGCCCGCGGCCGTCACCGAGCAGGACTTCTGGAACGAACAGGATCCCGCCCGCAAGTCGGCGAAGCGCACCGCGTTCCTGAAGGATCTCGGGCTGCTCGGCGGACTGATGATCACCGCCGCCGACACCGAGGGCAAGCCTTCGCTGGGTTGGCGTGGCCGCAGGGCCGCGCGCGATGCCGCCGCCGCGGTGACCGCGGCGTTGCCGTTCGGCGCGGCCTCGGACACCGCCACCGGCGCGGCACTGCGCAAGCACGCGCACGAGGCCGCGGACAAGGCGCGGGCAGTGGGCGCGGTGGCCGCGAGCAAGGGGGCGGAACTCGCCGAATCGGCCCAGCGGCACCGGCCCGGTTGGGCGGAGTCGGCCAAAGAGCACAGCAGCGACTGGGCCGAGACCGCCAAGACGCACGGGCAGGAGTGGGCCGAGATCGCCAAAGAACACGGTGCCGACTGGGCGGAGATCGCCAAAGAACGCGGCGCGGACTGGGCGGAAATCGCGAAAGAGCGCGGCGCGGAATGGGCCGAGATCGCCAAGGAGCGCGGCGCCGAATGGGCGGAGGTCGCCAAGGAGCAGAGCGTTCACCTCGCGGATCTGGCGAAGCAGCGCGGCGCCGAATGGGCGGAGATCGCGAAAGAGCGCGGGCCTGAGCTCGCCGACGCCGCCAAGGAACGCGGTGTGCACGCGGCACACCTGGCGCGCGAGCGTGGAGCCCAGACCGCGCACGCGGCCCGCGACGCGATCGAGTCACGTCGCCACTGACGCGTCGCCACGGGCTCTCGGCCCGGAAAGGAAAGACGTGTCCGGCGAGCTGCACGAGGTGCGGCACCCGAGTCCATGGCCGCCGGTCATGCCGGCACGGACACGTCGCGCACAAGCTGGTCGGCTGGGCCCTGCTCGGCCTCATGAGCGTTCGGTAGCGGGTGTCGCGCGACACCCGCTACTTCGCGGGTGGGCATCCGTTTCGCCGCGCACGCCTTCGAGCGACTCGCCGTTACGCGCCCGTTGTGACGGGACATGCGCTATGAGGTGCTCGCGCTCCCGCCGCAGGAGATGGTGACGGCTTCGCCGTTGAAGTGGCGGCCGTGCTCGGAGACCAGCAGCAGCATCGCCTCGGCCACCTCGGCGGGCTGGATCAGATCACCGTTGGGCGGCCCGGATTCGATGATCGCCATCCAGTCCTCCCTGGTGGGATTCTCCTTGTCCGGCATCATGAGCCGCCAGGTCGCCGGATTCTGGATCATGTCGGTGTCCACGCCGGAGGGCAGCAGCGCGTTCACCGTGATGCCGTACTCCGCCACTTCCAACGACAGTGACTTCACCAAGCCGAGCACGCCCCATTTGCTCGCGGCGTAGTGCGCCGCGTTGCGCACGCCCATCTTCGCCACGATGGAGGAGGTGGCCACCACGCGACCCCAGCGGCGCTCGATCATGTGCGGGACGACCGCGCGGAAGCTGTGGAACACGCCCGTCAGGTTGGTGTCGATCATGTCCCGCCACAACCGCTCGTCCATCTCGGCGACGGGCGAGTTGGACGCGATGCCCGCATTGGCGACGAGGATGTCGATGCGATCGAACTCCTCGAGCGCGCGCTCGGCGACCGTCCGCATCTGTTCCAGGCTGCGCACGTCGGCTCGGACGGCGACACAGCGGCGGCCGGTCCGCTCGACCAGCGCGGCGGTCTCGGCCAGGTCGCCGGGGGTGCTCAGCTCGTAGGGCAGGCCGGGCACCGGTGCGGCGATATCGCACACCACGATGTCCGCGCCCGCGTTCGCCAGCGCCAAGGCGTGCGCGCGCCCCTGCCCGCGGGCGCCGCCGGTGATCACCGCCACCCGGTCGTCGAGGTTGCCCATGGCTGGCCCTTCGTCGGTCGGTACCTGCTTCGGCCGCCCCCATCGTGTCATGGGCGAACGAGCTGATCTCCCGGTTTTCCGGGGGCCGCGTCGCCGAGCGATATTTCCCAGAGTTGGGAACGGGCCGCACCCGCTGCCTGGCACGACGTGCGCTTCTGCGTGCCGCAGCACGTCCGCAACCTGCGTAGACGGGGTCGCTGCGCCGAATTGTCCAGGGAGAGTGGAACAATGGGCACGATCTCGGCGCCGGAGCGGGCACGGCCATGGCACGGACGCGCCGACCCGACTGCGGCACGGAGGCCACATGCACCCATTTCGACCCGGTCCAGCGACCGACCGTCCGCGATGTACGCTGCGCCCCGGAACGATCTCGCCCGTGCCCACCGCGTCGTTCCAGGCACGAGCGTCGCATTGACATGGTTTCCTGGGGGCCCGATGACCGATTGTGAGTACCTTCCCGTGAATCTCGACCGACAGCTCGACGCCGAACCGACCGAGCACGACAACACCCTCGCCGACCGGCTCGCCAGCCCGCGGCTGCGCAGGCTGCTGCACACGGCCATCGGCCTGTCCGAGGACTCCGTCGACCTGCTGACGACCATGACCACGCGCCTGCGCGCGGCCGAGGGCATGATCCTGCGCGACCCGCTCGAGGACTACTGACCCACGGGCGGCCGGGGACTCCGGGCGGACAGCCGGCGGGGCGGGTTGCCGAACCGGCAACGATATTTGCCGTTCCAGTCGGCCCGATGGATGGTGGGACGCATGAGTGCGACACCCCATCACCACGCCGACCGGACGACGCCGACCACTGTCGAGTACTGGGAGGCCTTCTACCAGGAGCGCGATCAGATCTGGTCCGGACGGCCGAACTTCTTGCTGGTGCGTGAGCTCGAAGCCGTCCCCCCTGGCACCGCACTGGACCTGGGCTGCGCCGAGGGCGCCGACGCGATCTGGCTGGCCGAGCGCGGCTGGCGGGTCACGGCGGTCGACGTGTCGGAGACCGCGCTGGCCCGCGCCAGGACGAACGCGGCCCGCCAGGGAATCGACGGCGAAATAGATTGGCAGCGGCACGATCTGGACCACACCTTCCCCGCGGGAAGTTTCGACCTCGTCACGGCGCAGTATCTGCACTCACCGGCGGCGAAGGACGGCGAACGGACGCGCATCCTGAGCCGGGCGGCCGATGCGGTGGCTCCCGGCGGGCTGTTGCTGATCGTCGGTCACGCGCAGTGGCCCTCCTGGGTACTGGAACCACCCGCCGACGTGCATTTCCCGACCACTGCCGAAGTACGGGCCGGTCTCGCGCTGGATCCGGCCGAATGGCACGTGGAAGTGGACGAGGAGGTCGAGCGCGAACACGCGAGCCCCGAGGGCAGGCCGGGCACGCGAAAAGACAACATCCTACGAATTCGCCGCAACTGACGGCGAGAGCAAATAACGGGCCAATCTCCTTGCAGCCGAGGAGAATTCGCGGAGCCTGCGCACGGAATTAACTCCGATATTACTCAGGATTCATGGTGCCGAGACGGATTTCTCGCTACTGTGGACGAAGCCTACAGTGCGGTGGGAATCGAGAATCTCACGTCGGTCGGGGGGAAATTCGCCCGTAGGAGAGTTCCCAGTGAAGTATCCCGTATGCGCACGCGTGCTAGGTCCGTTGACGCTTGCCCTGAACAATCACAATGCGACGCCGACCGCGCAGAAGCAGCGGCAGTTGCTGGCATTACTTTTGGTTCGGCACGACACCGTTGTCCCGGTGACGGCCCTGATCGAAGAACTGTGGAACGACGATCCGCCGCGCAGCGCGGTGACGGTCGTGCAAACATACGTGCTCGGCATTCGCAAGAAGATGGCGGAGCAACTCGGAGTCGGACAGGCGGAGGTGGCCGAACGCTATTTGCGCACGCGCAGCAAAGGCTATTCCTTCGACGTGCGGGACTGTGTGTTCGACCTGCGCGACTACCAGTCCATGTCCGACGCCGCCCGATGCGCCGCCAAGACCGGCGACGACGAGCGCGCGGTGGACCTGTTCAGCGCCGCGGAAGCGCTGTGGAGCGGTCCCGCGCTGGTGGACGTGGAGGGTGGCATCCCGCTCGCCGCCGAGATCTCGCATCTGGATCACCTGCGGCTGACCAACATCGAGTTGCGCGTGGAGGCGGAATTGCGACTGGGCAGGCATCGTGAGGTCTGTCCCGACCTGGCGCGGCTGACCATGCAGCATCCGCTGCACGAGCGGCTCCAGGCGTACTACATGTTCGCCCTGTGCCGGTCGGGCCAGCGCGCTCGCGCCCTGGCCTCCTACCAGCGGTTCAGCCGGTCCATGCAGGACGAACTGGGGCTCGACCCCTGCCAGAAGCTGCAGAAGTTGCACCGGGACATCCTGACCGCCTCCGACGACTCGGTGAGCGCGATGCTCAACAGCCGCCACGCCGGTTACCTGATCGGGTGGTACTCCCCCGAGCGCCGCGCCGCCGCCGAGACCGCCTGACGCCGACGCCCGGCCGCGATCGCCGCGGGCCGGGCGAACCTCCGGCGCGCTCATCCCCGCCCGAGGAACTCGTCCACCAGCCCGGTGGTGTGCGTGGCGGCGCGCATGGCTGGATGGTCGAGCACCTCGTACAGGAAATCCCGGGTGGTCGCGACGCGGGCGCCGGAAATCCGGAATTCCGCCAGCGCCCGCCGCATCCGGGCCAGCGCCCGGTCCCGGTCCGGCGCCCACACCACCAGTTTGGCCAGCAGCGAATCATAGTGCGGAGGTATCGAATAACCGGCGTGCGCATGGGTGTCGACGCGGACGAAGGGGCCGCCGGGCGGGGTGAATTCCGCCAGGATTCCCGGAGCGGGCGCGAAGTCCGCGGCAGGGTCTTCGGCATTGATCCGGCATTCGATCGCCGCGCCGCGCAGGACGATATCTTCCTGATCGATGCCGAGTGGTTGCCCCGCCGCGACTCGAATCTGCTCGGCGATGAGATCTATACCTGTCACCATTTCGGTGACCGGATGTTCGACCTGAATTCGGCAGTTCACTTCCATGAAATAGTAATTGCCGTCCCGATCGACCAGGAATTCCACGGTTCCCGCGCCGGTATACCCTGCCTCGAGCACACCGTGCACGGCGGATGCGCCCATTCGCTCGGCCAGACCGTCCGGCAGCAGCGGGGCAGGCGATTCCTCGATCAATTTCTGGTGCCTGCGCTGCACCGAGCAGTCGCGTTCACCCAGGTGCACGCCATTGCCGTAGGCATCGCACAGCACCTGGATCTCGACGTGTCTGGCGGCGGCGAGGTACTTCTCCAGATACACCCGGCTGTCGCCGAACAGCATCCGCGCCGTCGCCCTGGTCTCCTGATAGGCGCGCGGGAACGCCGCACTCTCGTGCACCACCTGCATGCCGCGCCCGCCTCCGCCCGCGGCCGCCTTGACGATCACCGGGTAGCCGATCGAATCCGCGAGCGCGTGCGCCTCGTCGAGTTCGAGCGGATCGAGGCTGCCCGGCAGCAGCGGCAGTCCCGCCTTCGCCATCAGCGTGCGCGCCGACTGCTTGTCGCCGAGCTGGGCCATCACGTCGGCGGGCGGCCCGATCAACGTGACGCCCGCTGCCCGGCACGCGTCGGCGAAATCCGGTGACTCGGAGAGGAATCCGTATCCGGGATGGATCGCGTCCGCGCCGGTGAGCTCGGCGGCGGCCAGGATCGCCGCGGCGTTCAGATAACTGCGCTTGGCCGCGGACGGGCCGATCTGCACCGCCTCGTCGGCGAAACGCACCACCGCCGACTCGGCGTCGGCGACCGAGTGCACCGCGACGGTGCGCACGCCGAGTTCGCGGCAGGTGCGCGCGACGCGCAGCGCGATCTCACCGCGGTTGGCGATCAGGATCTTCTCGAACATGGCGCCACTCCTACGCGACCGACCGGACCAGGACCTGCCGCCGCGCGCCGAAGCGCCGGAACCGGGCGCGGCGCTCGTCGGCCAGCTCCGCACCGCTGCGACCGGACAGTTCGCCGAGGGTCGCGGTCAGGGCCCGGTGCAGCTGTTCGGCAGCGGCCACGGGGGCCGCGCCCACGTCGTCGCCCGGCTCGGGCAGCACCGCGTCGACGACACCGAGACGCAGCAGGTCTCGCGCGGTCAGCGACAGCGCGGCCGCGGCCTCCGGTGCGGCGGCGGGATCGTTCCACACGATCGCCGCGCAGCCTTCCGGGCTGATCACCGAGTACGTGCCGTTCGCGAACATCAGCACCCGGTTGGCGACGCCGAGCGCCAGGGCCCCGCCGCTGCCGCCTTCGCCGATCACCACGCTGATCACCGGCACCCGCAGCGCGGACATCAACCGGATGTTCTCCGCGATGACGATCGCCTGCCCCTGCTCCTCGGCGGTCGCGCCCGGATACGCGCCGGGCGTGTCGATCAAGGTGACCACGGGCAGCCCGAGCTTTTCGGCCAGGCGCATCAGACGAGCCGCTTTGCGATAGCCGGCCGGAGTCGGCATGCCGAAGTTGCGTTCCATCAGCTCCTTGGGGTCGTGTCCTTTCTGGTGGCCGATCACCATGACCGGCCGCCCGCCGAGCCACGCCGTTCCGCCGACCACCGCGGCGCAATCGCCGGAGATCCGGTCGCCGCGCAGCTCGCGGAACTCGTCGAAGGCGAGTGCGAAGTAGTCCAGCGCGGTCGGCCGCTGCGGAGACCGCGCCCGGCGCACTTGTGTCCAGGGATCGGTCGCGGGAACGCGGGCCGGATCGGTGATCACGCCCGCGTCGGCGGGTACGAAGGTCTCGGCGGAATCGACCGGCCCCGCGGCCCGCAGCAGTGCGCCGAGCGCCTGGCGCAGGCCCGCGCGCGGCACGATCATGTCGATGAGCCCGCGTTCCAGCAGGAATTCGGCGGTCTGGAACTTCGGCGGCAATTCCTGCCGGATGGTCTGCTCGATCACTCGCCGTCCGGCGAACCCGAGCCGGGCGCCCGGTTCGGCGATCAGCACGTCGGAGAGGGTGGCGAAGGAAGCCGCGACGCCGCCGTAGGTGGGGTCGGTGATCAAGGTGACGGTGAGGATGCCCGCCCGGTCCAGTTGCTCCAGCGCCGCGCTGGTCTTGGCCATCTGCATCAGCGACAGCGGGCCCTCCTGCATCCGGGCGCCTCCGGAGGCGGTGACAATGACCAGCGGAACACGTTGGGCCAGAGCGGTTTCGGCGGCAGCGGTGATCATTTCGCCGACCGCGGTGCCGAGGCTGCCGCCCAGGAAGCGGAAGTCCATGGCGGCGATCACCACCGGCCTGCCCTCGATCGCGGCCAGCGCGCACAGCACCGCGTCGTGCATGCCGGTGCGGGAGCGCGCGGCGGCCAGCCGGTCCGGGTAGGGCTTGGTGTCGGTGAAGGTCAGCGGGTCTTCGTCGGTGGCGGCGACCGGCAGCGGCTCGAAGCGTCCCTCGTCGGCGAGCTGCTCGATGCGCTGCCGCGCGGTGATCGGCGTGTGCCTGCCGCATTCGCCACAGACGCCGAGGTCGCGGGCGAACCGCTTGCCGTACAGCGGGATCAGGCATGCCGGGCAGAGCACCCAGTCCGCGGCGCCGTGCTGGCCGTGTGCTGACTTCATCACGCGTGTCTCCTGTGCTCGGGAACAGATGATCGATCCGGGCGGCGCCGGCCGGGCGATCACAGCGACAGCCTGCGCCCCACCGCTCGAGAACAACTCGACTCGCTCGCTCGAGCGAGGTTCGAGGACCGTCCCCGATGCTCGATCGCACCATCGAAGGGAGAACGCCATGAACACCAATGCATCCGGTGGTGTGCGATGAGCCGCCGCGTTGTCGTCACCGGGCTCGGCGTCCGCGCGCCCGGCGGGTCGGGCAAGGACGAGTTCTGGAAGCTGCTGTCCGAGGGCCGCACGGCGACGCGCCGGATCTCGTTCTTCGACGCCTCGCCGTACCGGTCCCAGGTGGCCGGCGAAGCGGACTTCGACCCGGCGCTGGAAGGGCTGTCCCCCAGGGAGATTCGGCGCATGGACCGGGCTGTGCAGTTCGCCGTGGTCTGCGCGCGGGAGGCGGTGGCCGACAGCGGGCTCGACCTCGCGACGGTCGATCCGCACCGGCTCGGCGTGAGCCTCGGCAGTGCGGTCGCCGCGGCCACCAGCCTGGAGCGCGAATACCTGGTGCTGTCGGACTCCGGGAAGAACTGGCTGGTCGACGAGACGTATCTCTCTCCGCACATGTTCGACTACATGATCCCCAGCGTGATGCCCGCCGAAGTGGCCTGGAGCGTGGGCGCCGAGGGACCGGTGGCGATGGTCTCCAACGGATGCACCTCGGGACTGGACTCGGTGGGCCACGCGGTGCAGCTGATCCGCGAGGGCTCCGCCGACGTCATGGTTGCGGGCGCGTCGGACACCCCCATCACACCGATCGTGGTGGCCTGCTTCGACGCGATCAAGGCGACCACCCCGCGCAACGACGAGGCGGAGGTGGCCTCACGGCCGTTCGACAACTCGCGCAACGGGTTCGTACTCGCCGAAGGCGCCGCGATGTTCGTGCTGGAGGCGTACGAGAGCGCGCGCAAGCGTGGCGCGCACATCTACGCCGAGATATCCGGGTACGCGACCAGGTGCAACGCCTACCACATGACGGGCCTCAAGGCCGACGGCCGCGAGATGGCCGAGGCGATCCGGGTCGCGCTCGACGAATCCAGGATCGACCCGACCGGTGTGCACTACATCAACGCGCACGGCTCCGGCACCAGGCAGAACGACCGGCACGAGACCGCGGCGGTGAAGCGCAGTCTCGGCGCGCACGCCTACGCCACGCCGATGAGCTCGATCAAGTCGATGGTCGGGCATTCGCTCGGCGCGATCGGCTCGGTCGAGATCGCCGCCTCGCTGCTGGCGCTGGAATACCAGGTGGTGCCGCCGACGGCGAACCTGCACGAACCCGATCCCGAATGCGATCTGGACTACGTGCCGCTGGTCGCCCGCGACCATCGGATGGACACCGTGCTCACGGTGGGCAGCGGGTTCGGCGGCTTCCAGAGCGCGATGGTGCTGCGCAAGGCGGAGGCGGTGGCGGCATGATCCTCGTGACCGGAATGGGAGTGCTCGCGCCGAACGGCATGGGCGTGGAGCGTTTCTGGGACGCCGTGCTGGCCGGGCGCGGCGGGATCGCGCCGCTCACCCGGTTCGACACCAGCGGTTCGTCGGCGCGACTGGCCGGACAGGTGGCCGATTTCGACGCCGGTGAGCACCTGCCGAGCAGGCTGCTGCCGCAGACGGACGTCTCGACCCGGATGGCGCTGGTCGCCGCGCAGTGGGCGCTGGACGACGCGAAGGTCGACACGGCGACGATGACCGACTACGACATGGGCGTGGTGACCGGAAACGCTTCCGGCGGTTTCGAGTTCACCCATCGCGAATTCAACAAGCTGTGGTCGCTCGGCTCCGAGCACGTCAGCGTGTACGAGTCCTTCGCGTGGTTCTACGCGGTCAACACCGGCCAGATCTCCATCCGGCACGGCATGCGCGGACCGAGCAGCGCCTTGGTCGCCGAGCAGGCGGGCGGACTGGACGCGATCGGCCACGCGCGGCGCACCGTGCGGCGCGGGACGCCGCTGGTGGTCACCGGCGGCGTCGACTCGGCGCTGGACCCGTGGGGGTGGGCCTCGCATCTGTCCAGCGGCGGGGTGAGCGCCGCGACCGACCCCGACCGCGCCTATCTGCCGTTCGACGCCCGCGCCGCCGGCTACGTGCCCGGTGAAGGCGGCGCGATGCTGGTCGTGGAGGACGCCACCGCCGCGCGTGCCCGTGGGGTGCCCAAAGTGCACGGTGAGATCGCCGGCTACGCCTCGACCTTCGACCCGCCGCCCGGTTCCGGTCGTCCGTCGGGCCTGCGCCGCGCCGCCGAACTCGCGCTGGCCGACGCCGGGATGACGCCCGGTGACATCGACGTGGTGTTCGCCGACGCCTCCGGCATACCCGATCGCGACCGCGACGAGGCCGCCGCCATCGAGGCGCTGTTCGGGCCGGGCGGCGTTCCGGTCACCGCGTCGAAACCGCTGACCGGACGCCTGTTCTCTGGTGCTGGTCCGCTCGACGTCGTCACCGCGCTGCTGGCCATGCGTGACTCGGCGATCCCGCCCACCGCCCGCACCTCCACGCCCGCCGAGGATTACCGGATCGATCTGGTTCTCGGCGCCCCGCGCTCCGCCACCGTCGGCGGCGCGCTCGTCCTGGCACGCGGGCGCTGGGGTTTCAACTCCGCGGTCGTCGTGCGCGCCGTGTCCGATCGAGATCTGCCGAGGAGCGAATCATGACCATGACCATCACCGAACTACGCCGCATTCTGGTGGACTGCGCGGGCGGCGAGGACCTCGCCGAACTCGGCGGCGACATCGCCGCCGTCGAATTCGAGGAGCTGGGCTACGACTCACTCGCGCTCATCGAGACCGCGGCGCGGATTCAGCGCGATTTCGGCGTGACGATCCCGGAGGAAGAACTCGTCGAGGTCAAGACGCCGCAAGAGCTGGTCGACATCGTGAACGCCCAACTGCGCGGTGCGGCATGAGCGGCGAAGTGATGTCCCACAGCAGGGTGGTGCAGGCCGCCCCGGACGTCGTCTACGGTCTGGTCGCCGACGTGACCAGATGGCCGGTGATCTTCGAGCCGAGCGTGCTGGTGCGCCACCTGCACCAGGGGCCGGACGAGGAGCGCTTCCGGCTGTGGGCGACCGTCGGCGGCGCGGTGAAGAACTGGACGTCGCGGCGGGTGCTGGACGCCGAGCAGCGCCGCATCGTGTTCGAGCAGGAACGCAGCCAGGCGCCGTTCGCGTCGATGGGCGGCGGCTGGTCGTTCCGCGAGATCGGTCCCGGCGCGACGAAGGTCACCTTGGACCACCACTTCGCGGTGGTGGACGGGGCCGATGCCGCGCAGGTCGCCGCGTCGGTCGATCGCAACAGCGTGGTCGAGCTCGCGGCGCTGGCCCGCGTCGCCGAGCTCGGCCACCCGGTGGACGAGGTGATCCACACCTTCGAGGACACCGTGACGCTGGAATGCTCGTCCTCCGAGGCGTATGACTTCGTTTACCACAGCGAACGCTGGCCCGAGCAGGTGCCGCACGTCGGCCGCATCGAGCTCACCGAGGATGCCGATGGCGTGCAGCTGATGGAGATGGACACGGTGACGGCGGGCGGTATCCCGCACACCACGAAGTCGATCCGGGTGTGTGTTCCCGGCGAACGAATCGATTACAAACAGTTGGTGCCGCCCGCGATCCTGTTCGGCCACAGCGGTGCGTGGGAATTCGCCGAGGGTCCGGACGGCGCGGTGGTGACCGCGCGGCACACGGTCGCGATCAATCCCGAGGCCGCGCGCGAGATCCTCGGCGCGAATACCGATCTCGCCGACGCCCGCGCGTACCTCACCGAAGCGCTGTCCGCCAACAGTCGCAACACGCTGCGTTGCGCGGAACGCTCTGCCGCGACGACGAAGTCACCGACATGACCGCCACCGAGACGACCGCGACGCCGCGCGTACAGGAGATCGCCGACGGCGTCCACGCCTACACGCACAGCCGCGGCGGCTGGTGCGTCAGCAACGCCGGCGTGCTGACCGGGCCGGACGGCGCGGTGGTGATCGACACGCTGGCGACGGAAGGGCGCACCCGGGCACTCGTCGAGTTCGTCGACGGGCTGGATACCGGCCCGGCCCGCGTCATCGTGAACACCCATCACCACGGCGACCACAACTTCGGCAATCACCTGTTCGGCCCGGCCGCCGTCGTCGTCGGCCACGACCGGATCCGGCCGGAGATGATCGAGACCGGCCTGGCGCTGACGAAGCTGTGGCCGGATGTCGAATGGGGCCATGTGCGGGTCACGTTGCCGAGCATCACGTTCAGCTATCACCTGACCTTGCACCAGGGCGAGCGCCGGGTGGAGCTCATTCACTTCGGCACCGCCGCGCACACCACCAACGACGTGGTGGCGTGGCTGCCCGAGGAGCGCGTGCTGTTCGCCGGAGACCTGGTGATGGCGGGCGCTGCGCCGTTCTGCCTGATGGGGTCGGTCAGGGGTTCCGTCAACGCGATCCGGCGGCTGGCCGCGCTGGGCGCCGAGACGGTCGTCGCCGGACACGGCCCCGTCACCGGACCTGAGATCTTCGACCAGACGCTGCGTTATCTGCGCTGGGTGCAGGACCTGGCCGCGGAGGGACGCGCACTCGGGCTGACACCGCTGGCGATCGCGCTGGAGGCCGACCACGGTGAGTTCGCCGACCTGGTCGACCAGGAGCGGTTGGTCGGCAACCTGTATCGCGCCGACGCGGAACTGTCCGGCGGCGAACTCGGCGAGCCACTGGACGTGCCGGCGATCTTCGACGAGATGGTGCTCTACAACGGCGGGCAGGTGCCCACATGCCTGGCGTGAGCACCGAATCCGTGCGGGTCTGCGTGATCGGCGGCGGCCCCGCCGGATTGATGACCGGCCTGCTGCTGGCGCGTTCCGGCGTGGAAGTGCTGGTGCTGGAGAAGCATCCGGACTTCCTGCGGGATTTCCGGGGCGACACCGTGCACACCTCGACACTGCTCGCGATGAACGAACTCGGCTTGGCCGAGGAGTTCCTCGCGCTGCCGCACGTCGAGCTGCCCCGGCTGCCGATGGCGACCGCCACCGGTCCGGTGGTGTTCGCCGACTTCAGCTCCCTGCCCGGGCCCTTCCCGTTCGTGGCGTTCATGCCGCAGTGGGATGTGCTGAATTTCCTCGCCGAGGCGGGCGGGCGCTACCCCGGCTTCCGGTTGGTGCAGGAAGCGGAGGTCACCGAGCTGATCCAGCGCGGCGGTGCGGTGGCGGGCGTACGCGCCGAGACCGCTGACGGTCCGCTGGAGGTCAGCGCCGACCTGGTGATCGCGGCCGACGGGCGGCACTCGATCGTGCGCCGATCGGGGCTGCTCGAGGTCGCCGCCAGCGCGGCGCCCATGGACGTGCTCTGGTTCCGCGTCGGCAAGCCGGAGGGCGAGCGCCTGCCCACCGTGCGCAGCGGGAAGGGATTCTTCATCGTCTGTATCGATCGCGGTGACTATCTCCAGGTCGCGTACATGATTCCGAAGGGCGGCTTCGCGACGATCCGGGCGGCGGGGCTGGCGCGGTTCCGTGCGGATCTGTCCGGCATCTATCCCGTGCTCGCGCCGTGTCTGGAGGCGGAGATCCTGGACTGGGACGACGTGAAACCCCTCGACGTCCGGGTGGACCGGCTGCGCCGCTGGTACCGTCCCGGGCTGCTGGCGATCGGGGACGCGGCGCACGCGATGTCCCCGGCGGGCGGGGTGGGCATCAATCTCGCGGTGCAGGATGCCATCGCGACCGCTCGCCTGCTGGCGCCGATCCTCGCCGCGGGCGCGACCGCGTCCACGACGCAGCTGCGCACCGTTCAGCGCCGCCGCGAATTCCCGATGCGCGTGGTGCAATTCGCGCAATTGCACTTGCTGTCGGACCTCTACCCCAGTGCGGGACGGCCCGGGACCGACAAGCCGCTGCTGGTGCGGCTGCTGCGCCGTTTCCCGCGCCTGCCCCGGCTGGTGGCCAGGGTGATCGGCCTCGGCATCCGCCCGGAGCCGGTGCCGACCGCGACCGAAACCGTCACGACCCTAACGAAACTCAGGGAGAACTGATCGTGTCGACCTACCTGCTCATTCACGGCGCCTTCCACGGCGGATGGGTCTGGCAGCGGGTGACTCCGCTGCTGGAAGACGCCGGTCACCGCGTGCTGGCCCCCTCGCTGGTCGGTCTGGGCGACCGCGCGCACCTGCTGACCCCGGATGTCGGGCTCGACACCCATGTTCAGGATCTGATCGAGCTGGTCACCGCAGAGGACGCGACCGAAGTCGTCCTGGTGGGTCACAGCTACGGCGGCATCGTCGTCACCGCGCTGGCCGACGCCGTGCCGGACCGCATCGCCGAACTCGTCTACATCGACACGTTCGTGCCGCGCGACGGCGAGGCGGTGGCCGACATCATGCCGGGCATGGTCGATGCCTTCGCCACCGCGGCGGCCGCCACCGGCGACGGCTGGCTGGTGCCGCCGCAGACCGAACCGACCGGCGACGGCGGCCTCTACGGCGTCACCGCGGAACCCGATCTCGGTTGGCTGGCGTCCATGCAGACGCCGCAGTCGCTGAAGACCTTCCAGCAGCCGATGACACTGACGAATCCCGCCGCACTGGCGAAGATTCCGGTGACGCACGTCCACTGCGGCGAAGGCGGCGAGGACTTCAAGGCGATGCGCGCGGCCATGCCCCGCACCCTGCCACCGGCCGATCTGCCTCCCGACCGCCTCCATGTACTCCCCACCGGGCACGACTGCATGATCACGATGCCGCGCGAGTTGGCCGGATGCCTGCTCGAACTCGCCGCTCGACCAGCGCCCGCACCGTAGCGCCACCGCGCTCGGCGCTCGTCCGCGATGGCCGGCGCAGTGGCAGCGGCCGCCCTGGACCACGGATCACTCGTGTCTTCGGTAGGGCGGATCAGCCCGGGGTCTCTCCCGAGTCATAGGCGGCGCGGGCCGCGAGGACCTCGCCGAGGTGTTCGGACGACCAGGTCACGATGCTGCTGAACACCGGGGTGAGCGTTCTGGCCAGTGGGGTCGCCTCGTATTCGACGCGCGGCGGGACCTCGGGGTGGTAGGTGCGCGCGACCAGGCCGTCGCGTTCGAGCTGGCGCAGGCGCTGGGTGAGGACCTTGGGCGTCAGGCCGGGAATGCGCTGTTGCAGTTCGGTGAAGCGCAGCTTGCCGTCGTGGGTGAGCACCCAGAGCACCTGGGTGGACCAGCGGCCGAACACCAGGTCGATGACGGGTGTGATCGGACAAGGGTCGACCGGCGCGGTTGTCATACGTCCTCCCAGTAAGTCACTTTCCCCTTGGTTACTACTATACTTTGGAAAGTAACGTGTTTCCAGGGGTCGCGAATACGCGAAATCGAAGGGAGCACAGTCATGACGACGACAACAGTGGACGGCCGCCTGGATCTGCCACGGCGCTCCGGTGACCGGCCGCGCACTCGTGCGCACAATCCGCACCAGCAACTCGACCAGATCGCTCCGCCGGAGTTGCAAGAGGAGCTGTGGTCGCGGATGACCACGCTCGACGACGTTCTGCTCGGCCGCAGTGGAGTCTCCCTGCCCGACACCCGGGCCCTGCACCTGCGGCCGACGATCGCCCATGGACCCGGCGAGGCGTATCTCGCGGGCACCGAATTCGCCCACCTGCACGGGCACGGGGACGGCAGTCTGCACATGTGCCTGCCGAAAGACACTGTGGCACAGTCGGTTCGGTTGGGCTGGGCGGAGGCGCATCCGATGGTCCGGCGGGGATACCTGCCCGGGACGCTGGTGATGGTGTACGGGCCGCGCGATCGCGAGGAGCTGGACGTCGTCTGGCAGCTGGTGCGGGCCAGTCACCGCTTCGCCCGGCAACCGGCTACAGCGTGATTAGAGCGGCGGCCGCCATCGTCGGTGTCATGAACGCAACCGATCTTGTCGGCACCTGGGAACTGGTCTCCTACTACGACATCGACGAGCAGGACGTCACCAGCACGGGACCGCTCGGCGACGCACCACGCGGCCTGCTGATCTACGGCGCGCACGGTTACATGTCGGTGAGCATGATGCGCACCGACGGAGCCAAGGGAGCCACCCCGTTCATGGGGTACGCGGGCACCTGGCGGCGCACCGGCACGGAGGTGGTGCACGCGATCAGCGTCTGCTCCAACCCGGCTTGGGCGCGGACCGAGCAGGTGCGGCAGATGTCGCTGAACGGCGACGTGCTGACGCTCATCGGCGCCGCACAGGTCGGCGGGCGGACACAACGCCGGGTGCTCACCTGGCGTCGCGGCCGCCCGCTCGAAACACACCGTCATTCCGGCGAATACGAGAACAGGGGCTCGTCGAATTGAACCGGTTCGCCGTCTTCCTTGAGGATCCCGGTGATCACGCCCGCCTGCGCCGTCACCGGGATCATCAACTTCATCGCCTCGACGATGCCGACCTGCTGCCCGGCGCTCACCCGTTCGCCGACCTCGACGAACGGGTCCGCGCCCGGCTCAGGGCATCGGTAGAACACGCCGACGCTGGGCGCGCGGACGACCGCGCCCAGCGCGGGAGCCTCCGGCGCGGCGACGGCTTCCACCGCGGCCGCCGCGATCGGGGCGGGCAAAGCCGCCCACTCGGCCTCTACGGTCACCTCCCCCACCTGGAAGCGCAGTGCGCTCGGCTGCTGCGGAAAGCCCGCGAGCAACTGCAACGCGCCGGTCTGGATCGCCTCCAGCACCCGCAGATAGTCCTCGTGTCCGGTGGTGGGGACGTTCTCCTCCACTGCGGTCATTGCCGTCACTCCTTGTCAGTAATTACCCAGGCCGCCACAGACGTTCAGCGCCTGCGCGGTGACGGCGCCCGCTCCGGGACCGATCAGATAGTCGACCATCGCCGCCACCTCGAACGGCTGCACGTAGCGGCCGATCGGCACTCGCGCGCTGACCCGGGCGTGCACCTCGTCGGTGTCCACGCCCCACAGCCCCGAATACACCTCCCGCACCCGCTCGGCCATCGGCGTCTCCACGAATCCGGGGCACACGGCGTTCACGGTGATCCCGGTCTTGGCCAGTTCGAGGCCGAGCGCTTTGGTGAAGCCGACCACGCCGTGCTTGGACGCGGAATACGGGGCGCCGTGCACCACGCCCTGTTTACCGCCGGTGGAGGCGATGTTGACGATGCGGCCGCTGCCGCGCTCGAGCATGCCGCCCGCGTTCAGCACCGCCTTCGTCATCAGGAACACGCTGTTGAGATTGGTGTTGATCACGTCGAACCACAGTTCGTCGGTCACCTGCGCGGTGACGCCGCCGCCGCTGCGGCCCGCGTTGTTGATCAGGATGTCGATCGGGCCGTAGCGCCGCACACCCGCGTCGACGTACTCGCGGACCTGCGCGGCGTCGGCGACGTCGCAGACGGTGCCGTCCACCTCGTGACCGTCGTCCTGCAGACTCTTCACCGTGTCGGTCACCCGCTGCTGATCGCGAGCGCAGAGGAACACCGCGATCCCCTGGGCCGCCAGGCTTTTGGTGATCTCCAGGCCCATTCCGCTGGTCGCTCCGGTGACCAGCGCGACGCGCCGATTTTCCGCCATGACTCCTCCATCGGTCGAACTTCCGAACTCGCCGGGCTTCTCGACCACCAGGGTCGACCCGCGTCCTATAGATCCGGTCAACCGCGGACGACGGAGGTCGGCTCAACCGAGGCTCTAGCGTCGTGGACCACGCTGGCGTGCAGCCGAGCCCCGCCGCGACCACAGGAGCAACCATGACCACCGTCGCCAGCCGCACCGAGTTGTACGCCGAGGTCCAGCAGTTCTACGCCGAACAGATGCAGCGGCTGGACAACCGCGACATCCCCGGCTACGCCGCGACTTTCACCGAGGACGCGGAATTCGAGCACACACCGGGCATTCCGCCGGCCCGGACCAGGGCCGGGATCATCGCCGACCTGGTCGAGTTCCACAAGCGCTTCGAAACCGACCCGATGCAGCGCAGGCATTGGTTCAACATGATCAACCTGCAGCCGCAGGACGACGGGACCATCGTGTCCACCGCCTACTGCCTGGTGGTGAAGATCCGCCCGAACAGCAAGCCGGAGATCGCGCCGAGCTGCGTCGTGCACGACGTGCTCGTCCGCGCCGACGGCGCCTTGCTGACCCGGTCGCGGCGCGTCGTCCACGACTGATCCGACCACTATCGAGGAGAAACCCTGTGAACTCCGTTCAGCCGGACTTGCTCACGCTCGCCGCCGACGCCGGGGACCTGCTGTTCCGGGAGGCCCGCACGGCGAACGCCTTCACCGACGAGCCGGTCACCGACGAGCAGATCCGCGCGATCTACGAGCTGGTCAAATACGGACCGACCTCGATGAATCAGCAACCGCTGCGGATCGTTCTGGTGCGCAGCGCCGAGGCCAGGGCCCGGCTGGTCACCCACATGATCGACAACAACAAGCCGAAGACGGCCGCCGCGCCGCTGTCGGCGATCCTCGCCGCCGACCTGAATTTCCACGAGCACCTGCCCACGGTGTTCCCGCACGCGCCGGAGGCCAAGGACTACTTCGCGGACGCCGACTACCGCGCGGAGTCCGCGCGCTTCAACGCCCTGATCCAGATCGGCTACTTCATCCTCGGCGTCCGTGCCGCCGGTCTGGCGGCGGGCCCGATGAACGGCTTCGACGGCGCGGGCCTGGACGAGGACTTCTTCCCCGGCGGCGAATACACCGGCCTCGTCGTGGTCAATATCGGCAAGCCCGGCCCGAACGCGTGGTTCCCGCGTTCGCCGCGACTGGCGTACGAGGAGGTGGTCAGCACGGTGTGATCCCGCCGAGCGAGTGATGAGGGCCGCTCGGCCGCACAGCGCACTCCCAGGTTTGCCCCAGCTTGCGGGCAGGCTGCCTTCCTAGCCTTCGAGCAGAGGTTCAGACGAAAGGAAGGCGAAATCATGGCGCTGATCACGAGCGTCCCGCCGGGCGTCGCGGCCGACGAGCGACTCGTCGGCGCCCATCGCGCACCGGCACGCCGGTCCCGGGCGGATCGCGTGTTCTTCGGGCCCGCGACCCAACCGCGATGGGCGCGCCCGGCGTTGTTCACGCTGCTCGGCGCGACCGCGGTGCTGTATCTGTGGAATCTGACGATATCCGGTTGGGCGAACGAGTATTACGCCGCCGCGGCGCAGGCGGGCACGCAGAGCTGGAAGGCACTGCTGTTCGGCGCGCACGACGCGGGCAACGCGATCACGGTGGACAAGCCGCCCGCGGCGCTGTGGGTGATGGGGCTGTCGGGGCGGCTGTTCGGATTCGGCTCGTGGTCGCTGCTGGCGCCGCAAGCGTTGATGGGCGTCGGCTCGGTGGCCCTGCTGTACGCCGCGGTGCGGCGGTGGAGCGGGCCCGGCGCGGGCCTGCTGGCGGGTGCGGCGCTGGCGGCGACTCCCGTCGCCGCGTTGATGTTCCGCTTCGACAACCCGGACGCGCTGCTGACCCTGCTGTTGATCGCGGCGGCCTACTGCACGGTGCGGGCGATCGACTCGCACGACCCGCGCTGGCGTTCGGCGAGCACCGGCTGGCTCACGCTGGCCGGTGTCGCCATCGGTTTCGCGTTCCTGACCAAGATGATGCAGGCGTTCCTGGTCCTGCCCGCCCTGGGTTCGGTCTTCCTGGTCGTGGGCGCGGGCGGATTCTGGTCCCGCATCGGCAAATTGGTCACCGCGTGCGCGGCCATGGTGGTCGCGGGCGGCTGGTACGTGCTGCTGGTGGAGCTGTGGCCCGCGGATTCGCGCCCGTACATCGGCGGGTCGACCGACAACAGCCTGTGGGAGCTGGCGCTCGGCTACAACGGCATGGGCCGGTTGCTCGGCGGCAGCGGCAATCCGAGTGGAGGGGGTTCCGGCGGCCCCGGCGGTGGCGGGGGCATGGGCGGCGCGTTCGGCGGCGACACCGGCCTGGCCCGGCTGTTCAGCGGCAGCATGGCGACCGAAGTGTCGTGGCTGCTTCCGGTCGCGCTGATCGGCTTGGTCGCCGGGCTCTGGCTGAGTGGCCGCGCGCCACGCACCGATCGGCTGCGGGCGGGGATGATCCTCTGGGGCGGTTGGTCGCTCGGCACCGGCCTGGTCTTCAGCTACATGAGCGGCATCATCCACCCGTATTACACGGTGGCCCTGGCGCCGGGCGTCGCCGGTGTCGCGGCGATCGCGGTGACGCATCTGTGGCGGCGGCGCGGGCACGTGGCGGCCAGGATCACCTCGGCGCTGCTGTCGGCGGTCACCGGCGCCTGGGCCTTCGTGTTGCTGAACCGCACGCCGGACTGGCTGCCGTGGCTGCGCTGGACGGTAGTGGCCGCGACGGCGATCGCCGCGGTGGCGCTGCTGGTGGGCGCGCACCGGTCGCGCCGGATCGCCGTCGCGATCGCGGCGACGGCGTTGCTCGCCGGATTCGCCGGGTCGACGGCCTACGCGGTCGAAACGGTCACCCACGCGCACAGCGGCGGCATTCCTACCTCCGGGCCCGCGCAGGCGGGTTCCATGGGCGGGCCCGGTGCGGGCGGAGCCGGTGGTCCGGGCACGGGAGCGGACGACGGCCGCGCGGAGGCCGCCGACGGAACGTCCGGGGCCGGCCGCGCGGCTCCCCCCGGCCCAAGCCGGCCGACCGGAGAAGCGGCTCCCACCGGCAGCGAACTGCCCACCGGAGACATGGCGGCCGACGGCGGCATGCCGACCGGTGACGGGGCTCCCACGGGCGGCGCTCTCGGCGGCGGTGGACCGGGCGGCAGCGCCGACAACGCCGAGCTGAACGCCCTGCTGAAGGACACCGACAGCCGGTGGTCGGCGGCGAGCATCGGCTCCGGCACCGCGTCGAGCCTGGAATTGCGCACCGGCACGTCGGTGATCGCGATCGGCGGCTTCAGCGGCGGCGACGACGCGCCGACGTTGGCTCGGTTCCAGCAGTACGTGGCCGATGGCGAGGTGCACTGGTTCATCGCGCAGGGGCAGGGCATGCGGCCCGGCTCCGGGGGCGAGAAGTCGGCCGCGGACGAGATCGCCGAGTGGGTGAAGGCGCACTACACCGCGAAGACGGTCGGCAACGTCACGGTCTACGACCTGACCGCACCCACCAGCTGACGATTCCGATCCCCGCCGACGGAGTATCGCCGCGTCCCGCGACGCGGCGATACTCCGTTCGCGTGTCCGCGCCCGCGCGGCTCCCAGGAAATACCCAGCTTGCTCGCAGGTCGCTCCGGGTCTGCGGCGTAACCATGGGATCATGACCGGCACCGAACCCGAAGCCCGCGTCCTCATCGTGGACGACGAACCGATGATCATCGAACTGCTCGCCGTGAGCCTGCGGTTCCAGGGCTTCGAGGTGGCCACCGCGCTCAGCGGAACCGAGGCGCTGGACCGCGTGCGCACCTTCCGGCCGGACGCGCTCGTCGTCGACGTGATGATGCCGGGCATGGACGGTTTCGGGATGCTGCGGCGACTGCGCGCCGACGGGGTCGACGCCCCCGTGCTCTTCCTGACCGCGCGCGACGACGTCGACGACAAGCTCACCGGCCTCACCCTCGGCGCGGACGACTACGTGACCAAGCCGTTCAGCCTGGAGGAGGTCATCGCCAGGCTCCGAGTCATCTTGCGCCGCAGCGGAATACAGTCTCTACAGGAGAACGCCAGCCGGATGGCGGTCGGCGACCTGGTGCTCGACGACGACAGCCACGAGGTGTGGAAAGCGGGCGCGCCGGTGTCGCTGTCGCCGACCGAGTTCACCCTGCTGCGGTACTTCATGGTCAACGCGGGCAAGGTGCTGAGCAAGCCGAGGATCCTCGACCACGTCTGGCGCTACGACTTCGGCGGCGACGCGGGCGTGGTCGAGTCGTATGTGTCGTACCTGCGGCGCAAGATCGACACCACCGAACCGAAGCTGCTGCGCACGCTGCGTGGCGTGGGATACGTGCTGCGCGAACCGCAGGTGAGCCGGACGTGAGCGTACGGGAGCAGCTCGCGCGGCGGGTATCGGCGGTCCCGCTGCGGATAGGGCTGGTGATCGTGCTGCTGCTGTTGACGGCGGCGGCGTTGTTCGCGTCGGGCGCTGCGGTGACCTCGGCGCTGAGCCGATCGCTCACCCAGCGCACCGACGAGCAGCTCTACGACGCGGCACGGCAGTGGGCGGAGCCGCGTCCGATGCGCCAAGTGACCACCGGCGACGGTCGCGTGCAATGGATTCCGGCCGACCTCCCGGCCCTGCCGGTGCAGCCGAGGTCGGCGGGCGAGCAGCCGCGCCGGTTCTTCGAACTGCGTACCGGCGCCGACGGGCAGGTGTATCAGGACCTGCCGGGCGCCAACAGCGCCGCGGGCAGCCCGGATCTCAGCGGCGCGAAAGCCCACACGCCGCAGACGGTGGGTTCCGCGGACGGTTCCTCGGTGCGCTGGCGTGTACTGACCACCACCAACCAGTACGGCTCGACCACCATCGGCCTGCCGCTCACCGACAACCAGGAGACGGTCTCACGGCTGATCTTCTTCGAGATCGGCACGGGGGCGGCGGCACTGCTGGCCCTTGGCGCCGTCGGCTACCTGGTCATCCGGCGCAGCCTGCGGCCCTTGCGCGAGGTGGAGCAGACCGCGGCGGCGATCGCAGGCGGCGACCTGCACCGGCGGGTCCCGGTGCGCGGCGTCGACACCGAGGTCGACCATCTGGCGCGGTCGTTGAACGAGATGCTCGCGCAGATCCAGCACGGCGTGGCCGCCATCGAGGCCTCGGAGGAAGCGGCCCGCCGCTCGGAGACGCGGATGCGCCGCTTCGTCGCGGACGCCAGCCACGAACTGCGCACGCCGCTGACCACGATCCGCGGTTTCGCCGAGCTGTACCGTCAGGGCGCCAGCAGCGACGCGGGGATGGTGGTCGGCCGGATCGAGGCCGAGGCCGAGCGGATGGGTCTGCTGGTCGAAGATCTGCTGTTGCTGGCGCGACTGGATGAGAAACGCCCGCTGGAGCGCAAACCCGTCGACCTGCTCGCCCTCGCCGGCGACGCCGTGCACAACGCCAGGGCCATCGCCGCCCGCCAGAAACCCTCGCCCGAGGCGCCGGATCGCCCGATCACACTGGCACTCGGCGACGGCGAGGGAACCATGGACGTCATCGGCGACGAGGCCCGCCTGCGCCAGGTACTGGGCAACCTGCTCGGCAACGCGCTGACCCACACCCCGCGGGAAACGCCGATCACGGTGCGGCTCACGGCCGCCCCCGACCGTGTCCGGGTCGACGTGATCGACGCGGGCCCCGGCCTGTCTCCCGAGGCCGCCGCCCGGGTGTTCGAACGCTTCTACCGCGCGGACGCCTCACGCACTCGCACCAGCGGCGGCGCCGGCCTCGGCCTGTCCATCGTCCAAGCCCTGGTGACGGCCCATGGCGGACGGGTGTCGGTCGACAGCGAACCGGGACGCGGTGCGACCTTCACCGTGGTGTTGCCTCGGGAACCCGCCGATACGCGCTCCGCAGGTGAGCGCATGCCACCGCAGTAGGCCGCCGCGAGAGAGGCTTCCGCGCCGAACCTCACCGCTCACCTGACGCAACCGTCGAATACCGGTCGGCTTCCCGTTGACGCGCGAGCAACCAGCGGCCGTGCTCTATCGGCATCGACGCCCCGGCTGGGAGCGCCCGGGTTCGGCGCGGTCCCGGCGACGCTCGTCCGGATCGAGTCGGCACAGCCCGCGCCTCACGACCCGCGCCGAAATGAATGCTGCTCGCGTCGAGAAATCTCGTCGGCGCAATCGCGCAAGTAACGCGGTGGGTCGCGCACCCGAGGGCACACCGCTCAGCGGGACGCGGGCCGGAAGATGTCGTCGAGCGGAGTTCCCGAGGTCGAGGTAGCGCCTTCTTCGGCGAACCACTCCCAGCGCATCACCCGGGCGAGCACCGGCGTCGGCATGCGAAGTAGCACCTTCGCGATGGCCGCGAAGCGGCTGGAGCCCTCGATGATCGACCGGTGGGCGGCCAGAGCCCTCTTGCGGCGGGCGGCTTGGGCGGAGACGTCGATCCGGTGGGTGATCGCCGAACGCGGACTGTAGAACGAGTCGAGCACCGATAAGTCGTAGTGGAAAAGTAGTCCCAGCCGCGTCAGCGAACGCACGAAGCGTGCGTAACCATCGCGGGGCAGGGTGGCATCCAGAACGCGCGCCACTTCGGCGAATTCGGCCGCGCGTTTGCCCACTTCGTGCACGCGGATGTGGTCGCGGTGGCCGTACCCTCCGTTGCGGTCGTAGCTGAGCAGGATCTCCGCGTTCTCCTCGCGCAGGATCGCGGCCAGCCGACGCGCCGCGTCCTCGGGGTCCGCGCGGGCGAATCGCATCCGGTCCGGCGGGTCGGCGTACAGCACCGGGCCGTGCCCGCTGTCGGCGTAGCCGAGGTGCGCTACGCGGTGCACGCCGAGGGCGGCGGCGCTCGCCTCCAACTCACCGAGCCGCAGCGCCTTCCGGCCGTCGAGATCGGCCATATGGCCGTCGGTGGCCACCACGATGACGGTCCGGTGCCCGGCGGCGGACAGTCCGGCCAGCGTCCCGCCGGTCAGCAGCGTCTCGTCGTCGGGGTGCGCGTGGAATGCCACAACGGTCGCCATCGCACCAGTGTGCCAAAGACATTCACAGCAGATCCCTGGCCAGCCTGGTCGCGCCGACGAGCATGTACCCGCCGGTCAGGGCGACCAGCGCGACCGCGGTCGGCCGGGGGACGTCGCCGCGCAGGACGCGCACCCCGCCGTGTGTCGTGTCGAGGATGTCCACCAGCAACGCCAGGCGCTGCCAGCGCGGCAGCTCCTCGGCGGGCGCGGTGAGATACCCGATGCCGAGCGCGATCGCCCGCGCGCCGAAGATCCGGGTCATGTAGTCGAGTTCGGGCGTGGGCCGCACGCCGAGCGCCGTGGTCAGCGTCCGCGGGGCCACGAGCGCGGCCGAGCCCAGCGCGACCCGCCCGAGCGCCAAGCCGCGCAGCGCACCGGCCAGTGCGGAGCGGTTTCGCCGCCTGCTGTTCGTCACCATGCTCCGAGCCTCGCCCACAATGCCGATCAGGTCGATTACCAGCGAGGTAATCGACCTGATCGGCGGCGTGTCGAAGGACTCAGGGCAGCGGGACCCACTGGTTGAAGAACCAGAATCCGTGCGGGCTCGGCTGCGGGTCCTGGTGGTGCTGCTCGGGAACCGGGCCGCGGCCGTGGTCACGATCGTCGTGGCCAGGATCCGCGCTCGCGACGCCCGCGCCGACGCCGACCGCCGCCAGAGCGATGCCTCCGACGGCCGCGGCCTTCGCCACCTTGGACTTCAACGCCTTCATACTCGTTCTCCCTTGGTATCGGCCCGTGGGGCCATCGGCCGGACTTCGACCGCGAGAACGATCCTCGGCCCGGGATCTCGAGGGAGCCCGATACTGCGCTGGGAAATAGCTGGCAGCCGGAGCGATATCGCCAGCGAATTCACAGCTTCGACAGCGTTCCCCGGCCGGGCTCGGACGCGATGATGGTTCGGAACCCGGACCCGGCCGCCGGCGCCCTCGTCACGGCCTACTCTGAGATCTTCCGCCAGCCACCCCCAGGAGAGGACATCCGTGAAGCTTCTCGTCACCGGCGGCGCCGGCTACATCGGCGGCGTCGTCGCGCATCAACTCGTCGACGCGGGCCATGAAGTGGTGATTCTCGACGACCTGTCCACCGGCTTCCCGGCGAACCTTCCCCCGCGCGCGACGTTCCACGAGCTGTCGGTCCACCGCGTCGCCGATGTGCTCACCCCGGCGGCGGGCTTCGACGGCGTGCTGCACTTCGCCGCCAAGATCGAGGTCGCCGAATCGGTCGCGAATCCGGAGAAGTACTGGTGGAACAACATCGAAGGCTCGCTCGCCCTGTTGCGCGCCGTTCGCGCCGCGGGCACCCCGCGCCTGATCTTCTCCAGCACCGGGTCGATGTACACCGGCGACGGCAGCACACCCTTCGACGAAAGCGCCGAGGTGCGTCCGGCCAACCCGTACGCGGCGACCAAGGCGACGGTGGACCTGATGATCGCGGGCGAGTGCGGCGCGAGCGAACTCGGCGCGGCGTCGCTGCGCTACTTCAACGCCTCCGGCGCCGTCGTCTCCGGTGACACGCACCTGGGCGAGCGGCACGAGCCGGAGTCGCACCTGATCCCGATCCTGCTGCAAGCCGCTGCGGGACAACGTGATTCGTTCACCCTCTACGGCACCGACTACCCGACGCCGGACGGCACCTGCATCCGCGACTATGTGCATGTGGCCGATCTGGCCGCCGCGCACCTGCTGGCGCTGGAGGCCATCCGTCCCGGCGAATACGAGGTGTACAACCTCGGCAACGGCAGCGGGTACTCCAACCGGCAGGTGCTCGACACGGTGCGCGAAGTCACCGGACGCGACTTCCCGGTCCACTACGGCCCGCGCAGGCCGGGTGACCCGGCCGTCTGCGTGGCCGCGAGCGGCAAAGCGGGGACCCGGCTCGGCTGGAAGCCACAGCGCCCCGACCTCGCCGACATCGTCTCCGACGCATGGGAGTTCCACCGGTCGGTGCACGGCGACTGATCGACCGGGAGAACGATCCAGCGAATCTCCGTGATTCCCGGGCAACCTTCGTCGGCGGGCCCGGGAAACACGAGTCGCTCAGAGGATGAGCAGGATCAGCGCCTTCTGCAAGGTGTCCACGATGCGGCCGATGGTGATCGCGATTTCGACGGTGCCCATGACAGGCCCCTTTCCTCGGACATGGCAAATCCTCGACACATCAATTCAAACGCGCGCGAACGGGATTCGCCAAGCTCGCGCGGGAACCCAGGTGGTCGAGGCGGCTTGATCCGCGTGTCCTCGCTCTTCGAATCATCTGTGTCGCGGCACCGGTCGCGACCGCGGGGCGGAACGTCGCCCCGCGCCAAACCTTTCGATCGACCGTCAGGAGCACCTGTGACATCGTCGCAACCGTTGGCCCGGAGACACTCGCACGACTGTTCTCGGCGGGCGGCGGATACGGTCGGGCGGGCCGCGGCGATGCTCGACATGCTCCCCGTCGTTCCCGACGCGGTACACGCTCGGCTCTCGGCACTCGCCGAGGACATCGCGTGCGAGCCGAACTGCGATCTCACCCGCGCTTTGCGCGATGTCGTGGTCCACCTCGCGGCGACAGCCGAGCTCGCCCACCGGCACCGCGTGACGGCGCTCGCGGACGAACTCGCCGAGATCATCGGCATCGTCGAGGAATGCGGCCGGAACACGGCCCGATCGTTCGCGGCACCGTGGGATCCGGTCGGGGCGGCGCGCTATCGCGCCGAGATCCTGCGGCTCGCGGGCGACGCCGACGACGCGTTCCGCCGCTTGTTCGCACGGTGGTACTTCGACATCGACGATCTGGCGGCGATCGCCGGGATGCGGGATGTCGGCGACGAACTGGAGAACGTGATCAGAGCCTTCGAGTCGGTCGCCGACGCCGTGCTCGTGCAGCCGCCGAACGAGCTGTCCGGGTGACTCGGCCCCGCTACATCCCGACGACGTCGATGATCGGCGGCGGATAGTCCGCCGGATCGACGTTTTCCCGCCACGGTCGGTGAATGCGCGCACCGGGTAGATGCGCCAGCTCCGGAATCCAGCGCCGGACGTACGCGCCGTCCGGGTCGTAGCGCTGCGCCTGGCGCAGCGGATTGAGCACCCGGTTGGGCCTGGTGTCGGTCCCCGTACCCGCGACCCATTGCCAATTGAGCTGGTTGTTCGCCAGATCGCCGTCCACCAGCCAGCGCAGGAAGTGCTCCGCTCCGACCCGCCAGTCGACCAGCAGCGACTTGGTCAGGAAGCTGGCAGTGATCAGGCGTGCCCGGTTGTGCATCCAGCCTTCCGCGCGAAGCTGCCGCATGCCCGCGTCCACGACCGGGTGCCCCGTGCGCCCGTCCCGCCAGGCGTCGATCGCCTGCTGGTCGTCGCGCCAGCGGATCGAGCGGGGACGGTAGTCCGACCAGGCCGCGGACGGGCGGGCGGCCAGCAACTGGTGGTAGAAGTCGCGCCAAGCCAGCTGCCTGGCGAACGCGTGGCCGCCCTCGGTCGACATGTCGACCCGGTGCGCCAGTTCCACCGGCGACAAGCAGCCGAAATGGAGGTAGGGCGACAGCCGTGAGGTGGCGTCGGCGGCGAGGTCGTCGTTGTCGCGCGCGTAGTGTTCCACCGGCCCGGACAACCAGTCGCGCAGGATCTTCCGGCCCGTCGTCTCACCGCCCACCGTGAGCTGGGGCGACGTCGGGCCCGCGCACAGCTCGGCCGCATCCGGCAGCGGCAGGCCGAACACTCGCGGCACCGTGAGGTTGCGCGGCTTGTTCAGCGGCTTGCGCTGTGGCGCGTCGGACCAGCGCCGGAAATACGGGCTGAAGACCGCGAAGTGGTCGCGACCGGTGGCGGGCAGCAGCGTCTCCGGATCGGCGGCGGTGACGGTGGCGGGATGTGTGTGCAGCAGGCAGTCGCGGCGGGAGAGAAGCTCGCGCAGCGCGCGTTCCCGCCGGCGGCTGTAGCCGCTGACGTCGGCGGCGACGTGCACGCTCGCGGCGCGCACCTGCGCCGCCACGCGATCGACCTCCGCGGCCACGTCACCGCGGCGCACGACCAGGCCGCCGCCGATCGCGCGCAGTTCGTCGTCCAACTCGGCGAGGGCGGCGGCGAGGAACCTGGCTCGGTTGGGCGCGGCGAAGCGGCCGGAGAGGATGGCGTCGTCGAGCACGAACAGCGGCACCACCTCGGCGCCCTCCCGGTGCGCGGCGGTCAGCACCGGATTGTCTCGCACCCGCAGGTCGCGGGTGAACAAAGCGATCGTGACGGTCACCGCGCACGCTCCCGACATGCGGCGCGAATGGTCATTCTCGAGCCTCCTTCGGACGGTGCGGTTCGTGCTCGGCGCCCATGAGGGCCGCGCCGGGACGGCATCGGGCGGCTCAGCCATACCGCGCGACGCGACCCTCGCGAGCGCCGAACACGCCGGATCACCCCGCGCAGAGCGGGACGATGCGCGACTCACCGCCTGTCGTCGGTGAGGTCAGATACAGGCAGGTGTTCTGGCCCGCGGCGGTGATCGCCGCGCGGACCTGCTGCCACGCATCGGCCTCCAGCGACACCGCGCGAGCCAGGACGAATCCGGACGCCCGGCTCGGGTCGGTGACCACCGCCCACGAATAATCCGGGCCGAGCGCGGTGACGATGTAGTTGGTCGGCCCGTCCAAGGCGTCTTGGGTCGGCACGCTGGGGAAGCTGACGTGCAGTTGCGCCCCGGTCTCCCGATCGTTCACCACCGCGGTGCCGTTGATCTCGTTCTGCGTGTTCGCCCACGTGCTGCAGGTGTTGCGCACCGCGATATTGCCCTGCGGATCGAGCGCGTAGTTCGCTTGCGTGTCCCGCGCGCAGGCGAGGTTGAAGTACTGCGGGATGGCGGCGAGTTGACGCCACGTGCCCAGATATCGCTCCAGTTCGAGGCGCGGCACCGGCGCGGGCCCCGCGACCTGGCCGGGCTGCCCCGAGGCGCCGCCCGCCGCCAGCGCCGTGACGGACAGGGCCGACACCGCCGCGACGAGCAGGCGGGTGGACGTACGCAGCAGATTGCGACGGTGCACGCTAACTCCTCGGAAATCGGCGACGCGGTCCACACTAGCATAGAACGATGCATAATTGATGCAAACAGCTCTTCCCGGAGGACCGATGACACCGCGGACAGCGCCCCGGCTCACGGCGACAGCCCGTCGGCTCACGCGCGACCGCCCGGCCCGGGATCGAGGATGACGTGGCGCCGCCGCGCGGACCCGTCGACCGGCCGGGTGGAACGAATCCCGTCGGCGGCGGGCAGAATAGTGCGATGCCCGCCGGTCCCGTCCCCGTGTCCGACGCGGCCGGATACACGGTGCGCGCGGTCGCCGAACGCCTCGGTATCCCGACCGCGACGCTGCGCAGCTGGAACCGCCGCTACGACATCGGCCCGCCGCAGCACCGCCCTGGCAAGCACCGCCTGTACACCGAGGCCGACATCGCCATGCTCGAGCGGATGCTGACCCTGATCCGCGGGGGCGCGAGCCCGGCGGGCGCGGCCGCCGCGGTGCGCGGGCCAGCGCCCACCCTCGGGCGCCGCGAATCGTTGCTGGAGGCGGCCTTCGCGTTGGACACCACCGCGGTCTCCGATCGAATCGAAGCGCATGTCCGCGCGTTCGGCGTGGTGGACACCTGGGATCTGCTGTGCCGACCGGCTTTCGCCGACATCGTCGACCGTCAGCTCAGCGGTGAGGGCTGCATCGATGTGGAGCACTTGCTGTCCTGGTGCGTGATCTCGGTGCTGCACCGGACGAACCCGCCGTCCGCGCCCGTCGGCACGACGCCGGTGGTACTCGCCTGCACCAGCGGGGAAACGCATTCGCTTCCGCTGGAGGTGCTGCGCGCGGCCCTCGCCGAACGCGGCGTGGGGGCGCGGATGCTCGGCGCCGACGTGCCCGCCGCCGCGCTCGCCGACACCTTGGCCCGGTTCGAAAACCCCGCCGCCGTGCTGCTGTGGTCGCAGCAGGAGTCCACCGCGCTGACCTCCGCGGTACGCGCGTGCCTCGGCGCGGGGGCCCGAGTCCTGGTCGGCGGCCCCGGCTGGGAGGCGGTCTTCCTCCCCGACGGCGTGGAACGTGTCGACAGTCTGCTCGACGCCGCCGACCTGCTCGCCTGAGGCGTCGAGATACGCCGGAACGGAACACTCGCCGCGGATCGTTCTCCGGCGCAGATCATGTGGGACCCGATCGACGACTGACGGCACCGATCCTTCTCCCACTATCGATGCAAAATTGATGCGTGGCCGAGAGGCGTATCGCTGTCGCAGCGCCACAGTAGGAAGACGGGCGATGATCGAGCACACGCCACCGCCATCCCAGCTCTCGCCAACCGTCGGCAGCGATGCGCCGTAACACGATTCGGCCCTCGCCTACACAACGCCTCGCGTCGACCGCGGCCACCGACCGGACGCGACTCGCCCATGAACGACTTCCCGCCGGACCCAGAACCGCCTCAGGCGTCCCCTCGGTGTCGCCGAGGTCAGTCCGCGGACCTGCCGAGCAAGTGCCGCAGCGCCGGTTCCAGGGCCGGGGTACGGAACGGGTGACCGGCTTCGGTCAGTCGCGCGGGCACGACACGCTGGCTGGCCGAAGCCACTTCCCGGTTGCCTTCGCGCCCGAGTAGCAGCGCCGGACCGAACCCGGGTACCGGAAACAGTGCGGGCCGATGCAACACGCCCGCGAGGACCTTGGTGTACTCCGCGTTCCGAACAGGCTGCGGTGCAACCGCATTGACCGCGCCAGACAAGCCGGTGTCCCAGAGCGCCCGATGGTAGACGTCGATCAGGTCATCGATCCCGATCCACGACAGCCACTGTCGACCGTCACCGATGCGCCCGCCGAGCCCGGCCGTGAACAACGGGCGCAACAGCCGCAGCGTGCCGCCGCGCGGGGACTGCACGATTCCGGTGCGCACGCGCACCACCCGCACCCCCGCCTCCGCGGCGGGCGCCGTCGCGGCCTCCCATCCTTCGACCACGTCGGCGAGAAAGCCCGCACCGCGCGCCGACTGCTCGGTCAGCGCCTCGTCGCCCCGGTCGGCGCCGTAGTAGCCGATCGCGGAAGCGCTCACGAACACCGGCACCGCCGCCCGGGCCGCCACTTCGGCGAGTGCGCGGGTCGGTCCGATCCGGCTGTCGGCGATGGCTCGCTTGTGTCCCTCGGTGAACCGGCCCGCGATGGAAGCACCGGCCAGATGCACCACCGCGTCCACGCCGTCGAGCAGATCCGGCGCGGGATCGGCGGTGACCCACTGTCTTTCGTCCGCGGCGCGGGGTGGATGCCGGACCAGCCGCACCACGCGATGACCGCCGGCGGACAGGAACGCGGCCAGTGCCGAACCGACCGTGCCGGATGCTCCGGTCACCGCGACGGTCTTCGACACGAGCCCCGCCCCCGCCGCCCGCGCGTGGGCCGCGAGATCGTCGGCGAGCTGCCGGTGACGGTAGGCGAACATGGGGCGCAGCACCGCGGCGGGCACTGGCGCGTCCACCCTGTCCACCACCCGGGTGCGCGTCTCGTCGACGACCTCGAAATCGTGGGTGTGCCGCCACGGCAGCAGCCCGGCGGGCAGCGACCCGATTCCGTCGACGGTCACCGCGTCGACGAATCGGCGCGGCGGGTCGTACTCACGAGGATCGTGCCGGGCCACCCAGCGCAGTCCGCCGGGCAGTCCGAGCACCGCCCGCCCGTCGCAGAGCGAGTCCGATTCGGCGCGGGGCGACACCGGCTGCCAGGGCGGCGCCAGGCGGGTCATGGCGCCGGGGCGCGCGTGCCAGGCGAAAACCTCGGACCGGGGTAGATCGATGACGCTCGCGTACTCGATACCCATGACCCGACTGTAGCCCGAAATCGCCCAGACGCAGCGTTTCCGCATCGTTTTAGCCAAACTTCCCGAAAAACCGCAGGAAACTACCCGCGACAAATTGGTCCGATGCAATCCATCTGGCTCGATAGATTCGCGAGCGGCACAGGCCCCGGTGGATCAGTCCATCGAGTTCCCTTGTCGCGCGGAGGCGACCGGCGCGGACACACCGGATCACGACGCCAAAACTAGAACTTGTTCTACCATATGTCGAGTCCGGCTCACGTCGACGGAGGTTCTGCCATGCCGCTGGATCACTCGAGCGCAGCGCTGCTGACGGCCGTCGAGGCGTCGCCGCTCGCGGTCGCCGCGCACGACAAGTCCGCGTGGGTCGGCCTGTTCGCCCCGGACGCGGAGGTCAACGACCCGGTGGGCTCGCGCCCGCACGTCGGCCGCGCCGCCATCGAACGCTTCTACGACACCTTCATCGGGCCGAACACCATCGCGTTCCGGGTCGACCGCGACCTGGTCCATCCGCCGACGGTGCTGCGCGACCTGACCATCGTCACCACGATGTCGACCGGCGCCACCGTCTCGGTCCCGATGCATCTGCGCTACCGGCTGGTGGAACAGGACGGCGTCTGGAAGATCGCCTACCTGGCCGCGCACTGGGAGCTGGCGGGCATGATCTGGCAGCTGTTGCGCACCGGGCTGCCCGGCCTCGCCGCCGCGTTGAAGCTCGGACCGCAATTGATCGTCAACCAAGGCGTCGGCGGGGCGCTGGGCATGCTGCGGGCGCTCGGCGGCGTGGGTCGTCGCGGAAAGCGGGCTACTACAAAGCTTTTCGCCGCCGCGGCGAGCACCGACCTCAGCCGCGTGCGCGAGCTGCTCGGGCAGCGAATCGACATCGAACTGCCCGCGGGCACACCGGTGTCGATGGAGGAGTTCACGAATCGGGCGCGCAACATGCGCTGGAGCAAGGTGATCGCCGCCGGACGCACCGTCACGGCGAGTGTGCGGCTCGGCGCGATACCGGGAGTCGCGGTCGTGGAGTTCGCGACCGATGGCGACGGCATCACGAGTCTGCGGTTCTATCTCGATTCCGTCTGATCCGAGCTCACGTCATCCGCCGCTTTCGAACGGCACCGATGCCGCCGGTAGCCGGACGGCCGGTGCCGCCCGGCTACCCGTCACCAGTCGATCAGGACGCGAGTCGCACGGCTGGGACGTGCTCCTCGGCGCGGACCGGCGGCTCGATCGAGGCAGGCGGTGCGGGGTGCTCGGTCCAGCCGGGCGGGCCGAAGACGTACCCGAGCCGCCCGCGCCAGGTGCTCGCGCCGCGCACGTCGCGGATCAGCGCCGCCAGTTCGTGGTAGTTGACCTTCAGCGGATTGTCGGTGCCGATGTTCTTGGTGAGGCCGTAGCGGACCGGTTCGGACTCGGCGGCGAAGCTGCCGAACATGCGATCCCAGATGATCAGGATGCCGCCGTAATTCTTGTCGATGTAGGGCTTGTTCGACCCGTGATGCACGCGGTGGTGCGACGGGGTGTTGAACAGGAATTCGATCGGGCGCGGCAGCGTCTGGACCCGCTGGGTGTGGATCGGGAACTGGTAGAGCAGCCCGATGCCCTGCAACAGGAAGATCATCCAGGCCGGGAAGCCCAGCAGCGCCGCGGGCACCCACGCCAGTCCACGCAGGATGTTGGGGATCGGATGCAGCCAGGAGAGGCGCAGCGCGGTGGAGAGGTTGAAGTGCTCGCTGGAGTGGTGCACGTTGTGCGCGGTCCACATCAGCCGGACCCGGTGATCGGCGCGGTGCGCCCAGTAGTAGCAGAGATCCGTCACGATCAAGCCGAGCACCCAGACCCACCACGATCGCGGCGACAGGTGCAGCGGCGTGATCGCCGCGGCGACGACGACCGCCGAGAACGGCACCAGATGCTGCATCAGCGGCTTGACCAGCCTGCCCAGCGTGAACGTCGTCACGTTGGATGCGGTGTCGCTGGCCGATCCGCCGTTGCCGGATCGGTCGGGATCACGGCGGTAGGCGATCCACTCGACCAGCATGAGCGCCGCGAATGCTGGGATGGCGTAGGTCAGCAACTCGAACTCCACACGGCCCATGGGTACTCCTTCTTCGTCTGCCGTCGATCCCCGACGCTACGGCCTCGGGCCTGGGAAGACATCGCGCCGACGAGGGACTTCGCGTCCCCCGCACGGGGGACGCGGGCGCGTCCGCACCCGGGCAGAGTTGTCGTCCGTGCGGCGTCTTCGGACGGGGCCCGATCATTAGGATCACCCTCAGGGCTCGGCACCGGAACCGAATGGAGGCGGTGACGAACTGGTGGACGTGAGCAGGTCGCTGGCTCGCCAGTCGGTGGTGGTCGCCGTGGTGGCCGCCGCCATCGACGCGGTGGTGCTCGGTCTGTGCGGCGTGTTCGCGGTGGCGCCGTGGCAGACGGTCGCCGCCGTGACGGCGATCGTCGCCGCCGATCTCGCCCTGGCCGCGCCGCCCCGGACGGCGGGCGTGGTCGCGGCGGTGCAGGTGCTCGTCCGGCTCCTGGCCGCGCTGCTGCTGTACCGGCACGGATTCCCGGTGCGATTCGCCGACGTCGGGTTCCTGGTGGCGGGATATCGCGCGGGGGCATGGCTCGCCGGGCCGACCTCCGTGCTCACCATGCTGCTGCTGTGCGCGGGAGTCGCGGGAGCGCACCTGTTCACCGACAGCGCCGCGGCGCACGACTGGCGGCTGTTGCTCGCCGCGACCGTCTCCGCGGGCTGCGTACCGTGGCTGGTCGGCCGCTACACGGCGGCGCGCGGCGCCTACATCGCCGATCTGGAGCAGCGCGCCCGATTGCGGCAGCAGGAGCACCGGACGGCCGTGGAGCGCGCGGTCACCGATGAGCGGGCCGCCATCGCCCGCGACCTGCACGACGTGATCTCGCATCACGTCAGCGCGATCGGCATCCACGCGGGCGCGGCGCGGCTGGCCCTCGGCGGCACGGCGAGCGAGGCCGCCGCCCGGTCGCTGTCCGCGGTGGAGTCCAGCAGCCGGGCCGCGATGGTCGATCTGCGCCGCCAGCTCGACCTGCTGCACGGCCACGAGGACGAGGGGCAGCGCCAGCCGGGACTGGCCGACATCGACGGGCTGATCGAGCACGTCCGCGCGGCCGGGCTGGACGTCGAGACAAGCGTGCGCGGCGAGGCGGTGGAACTGCCGGACTCGCTGAACATCACGCTGTACCGCATCGTGCAGGAGATGCTGACCAACGCGCTGCGGCACGGAGACGGTACGCACGCGCGACTGGAGGTGGAGTACCTGCCCAAGCGGGTGGTGCTGCGCGCGACCAATCCCCTCGCCCCCGAACCGGTCACCGCGGACACCTCGGTACCGCGTGGCCTCAATGGAATCCGCCGCCGCGCCGAGCTGTTCGACGGCGACCTGGACTACGGCCGCGACGCCACGCACTGGCACACCACGGTGTCGGTGCCGATCGGAGGATCGTGAACCTGCCCATCCGCGTCCTGATCGCCGACGACCACAGCGTGTTCCGTTCCGGCCTGCGCGCCGTCGTCGACAGTCAGCCGGATCTGGATTGCGTCGCCGAGGTGAGCGACGGCCGCGCCGCGATCAGCGAGACCGCCCGGGTACGACCGGATGTCGCGATCCTCGACGTCCGGATGCCGAAACTGGACGGGCTCGCCGCCACCGCCGCGATCGTGGCCGCGGGCGGCACGCACGTCCTGGTGCTCACCACCTACGACAGCGAAGCCAACCTGTATCGCGCCCTGCAGGCGGGCGCCAGCGGGTTCCTGCTGAAGAGCCTGCCGCCGGAAGAACTGGTCACGGCCATCCGGATCGCGGCGCGCGGAGACGCGCTGATCGATCCGTCGATGACCCGCCGTCTGGTCTCCCGCTTCGCGACCACGCTCGCACCGCCGCGCACCCCACCGGAGGTCGATCAGCTCACCGCCCGCGAACTGGAGGTGCTGCTGTTGCTCGCCGACGCGCGCAGCAATGCCGAGATAGCCGCTCAGCTCGGCGTCGGCGAGGAGACGGTGAAGACCCACGTCTCCCGCATCCTGGCCAAACTCGGCGTCCGCGATCGCATCCACGCCGTGGTCTACGCCCATCAGCACGGTCTGGTGTCGCCGGAATCGGCGCGCTCCGACTGACCCGGTATACCGACCGTGGCCTGGACCTCGACGAATCGTCGCACCCTTCGGCACGAGCGTCGTTCATGAACCGTGTCGACCGGGCCCTACGCTCCCGCGCCGCGAGCCGGGAGTCCGTCGACACCCCCGCCGAAACCACGATTGCTCCGGCGGCGACAAGCGAGCGCAGCGGCTCGGTTGTCGCCGCCGGACGACTCACGCGCCGGTCGGCGGCTCCCCGACTGTCGTCGTCGGGTCGATGAGGCCGAAGACCTCACCCTGCGGCCCCTGGACGAGGCCCATGCGGCCGAAGGGACTGTCGTCGGGTCCGGACATGACGGTGGCGCCGAGATCGCGCGCCTTGGCGAGCGCGTCATCGGTGTTGCCGACCTGGAACCAGGCCAGCCAATACGACGGGTTGTCGCCGGGCATCTTCGTCGAGTCGTTGATGCCGCCGACGGCGTCCCCGCCCTGCGGCAAGCTGAAGGTGGAGTAGACGAAATTCTCGCCGTCGCCGATTTCGGAGTACTGCCAGCCGAACACATCGGCGTAGAACTCCTGGGCCTTCTTGTAGTCGCTGGTGTGCAGTTCGTTCCAGCAGTAGGCGCCGTGCTCGTTGTATACCCCCGCGCCGCTGTGGGCCTTGGCCTCCCAGATCCCGAAGACCGCGCCGGTGGGGTCGGCGCCGACGACCATGCGGCCGACATCGAGTACGTCGAACGGTTGCATCATCAGCGAACCGCCCGCGGCGTTCACCTTCTCCGCGATGGCGTCGGCGCTGTCGGCGGCGAGGTAGGTGGTCCACACCGACGGCATCGGCATGCCTTCCGGCTTGGGTCCGATGCCCGCGGCCGCGCGGCCGTTGCGCATCGCCATCAGGTATCCCCCCGCCTCGGGCGGGCTGTCCTGGATCTCCCAGCCGAAGAGTGCGCCGTAGAATTCGCGGGCGCGCGCCGGGTCGTCGACCTGGCAGTCGACCCAGCACGGTGTTCCCTGCGGCCAGCTTCCGTCATGAGTGGGCATTGCGGGTGCCTCCTGATACGGGTTGCCGAATGTGCGGCCGAGACAGCCGGCACACGGCTAGTCAACCATCAGCATTCCGTTGGAGTGGGCCGATTCAGCCGACACTCCGGTCCTGTTCGCGAGCCTGAGACCAGGCGAAAGACCCCCTACACAGATCAGTCCCCGGTAGTCTCGTCGTTTCCGCGATCCTCAGTCGTCGCTGAGTCTCCGGTTTTGCGACTGGCTTGCCGGGGGCCTAGCCGGATCCTGGGTCGGTGTCTTCACTGCCTACCGACGTCTCAGCTGACAGTGCGCTCACCTACCGGTGCTCCGGTGTAATGACTAGTTTCCTCCACATTTTCCGCTAGTCAAGAGGGTCGGCAGCGCAATTCTCCGAGCCGGGCGCGCCCGTCTTCGCCGCGCCACAGGCATCCTTCAGCAAATCGATCTCGACGTGTACGCTCGGTATCCGAACCATGCGATTGTGACTGGGGTCACACCCGTCGTCCGACTGCACCCGCCTGCTGGGCGGGCCGTCCCGTTGGAGTTTCCATGGCGCTCGTTCCCCCTCCAGTTCCTACGCGGGAAGGCGTGCGCGAGCACACCTGCCGCAACCGCCCCGCCGTGGACCCCGGATCCGTCACTTCGGAGACATGATGAGCGCACCGAACCGATTCGACGAGTTGCAGCATCGCGTCGCGGACCTCGCACCGGTCTTTCGCGAGCCGCTGGACTCGCCCTACGAGATCTCGAACGCGTTGTTCGCCGCCCTCCGACACGTTCTGCACGACGTGGGCGGCCAGCCGGACACTCCGGTCGAGTACCGGGAGAAGGAGGAAGAGGCCTGGGAGATGAGCACGTACGTCACCTGCGAATGCCTCGGCTGGCGCGGCGTATGGAACTCCGAGGAACGCAGGCGAGCGGAGAACGACCTCGGCGCGACGCTGTACTTCGGTCTCCCCTACTACGCGCGCTGGGCGACCGTCGCGGCGAAGACATTGGTCGCCAAGGGATTGATCACCCCCGACGAACTGTCGGCCAAGCTGGACGAAGTACGCGCACGAATGGAGGCGCGCACATGAGCAGGAGATACCGGATCGGCGACCGTGTGCGCGTCCGCGACGCCACGTCGATGTTCCACACCCGCACCCAGGCCTACACCCGCGGGCACATAGGTGTCGTCGTCGAGTACCGGCCGGAGTGGATCATCCCGGAGGACGAGGCATGGGGACGGGACGACGGTCGCGTCGAGCCGTTCTACGTCGTGCGATTCCGCCAGAAGGATTTATGGCCCAAATACACCGGCTTCGACGTCGACACCCTGGAGACGGAGGTCTCCGAGCGCTGGCTCGAGCCCGCGGAGGAGGATGCCCAGTGAGCCGGACCCACGATCACGACGCGCACGCGCCGATCCGGACCAGCGAGGAGATCAGCGAATTCGAGGTGCTCGAGACGGCGGTGCGGGAACTCGCCATCGAGAAGGGGCTCTTCTCCCAGGAAGACCACCGCAGGTTCGCGGAGTGGGCCGAATCGGTGGGTCCGCACGGCGGATCGAAGCTGGTCGCCAAGGCGTGGACCGACCCCGAGTTCAAGGCCCGCCTGCTCGCCGACGGCACCGAGACGTGCAAGGAGATCGGCATCGACTGGCGCGATCCGACCGGATCGGGGACGCCGAGCGACTACACCTACTTCTACGTGCTGGAGAACACGCCCGAGGTGCACAACGTCATCGTGTGCACGCTGTGCTCGTGCTATCCGCGACCGGTGCTCGGGATGTCCCCGGACTGGTATCGCACGCCCAACTACCGTCGCCGCCTGGTGCGCTGGCCCCGGGAAGTGCTCGCCGAATTCGGCTTGCACTTCCCGCCCGACGTCGAGATCCGCGTGCACGACTCCAACCAGAAGTCGCGGTTCATGGTGATGCCGATGCGCCCCGAGGGCACCGAGGGCTGGACCGAGGAACAGCTGGCGGCCATCGTCACCCGGGACACGATGATCGGCGTGGCGCTGCCCCAGGCCGACTGGACCGCACAGCAGCCACCGAACCGAGTCGAAGCCGCCGCCGAGAAGGAGGGACGCCCGTGACGAGCGGTCCGTACGAAGTCCTGCTGGAGACCTTGGACCCCGCGTCGCACCGGGAGACCTCGCTGCTCGAGCTCGACGGCAAAGCCGACCCGTGGGAGTCCAGCATGCAGGCCACGTGCGAATGCCTCTCGTGGCGCGGCGCGTTAGACAACCTGGAACGCCGCCACGCCGAGGACACACTGGGCGAGACGATCTATCGCGACTTCCCGGTACGCACCCGATCGGTCGTCGTCACGGCGCACACCCTGATGGATCGCGGCGTGATCAGCCCGAACGAATTACGCGCCCGCATGGACGCCGTCCGGGAGCGATTCCACCGGCAGTAGCCCCGCGCGCACCGCGGCCCGACCCGAACGGCCCGGAGCCTCGCCGGTTCCGGGCCGTTCCGGCTCGGAACGACAGCGATGCCGAGGTGCTGCCAGATCAACGCAAAACGGCTCCGGAACCATGTTCCGGAGCCGTTTTCCCTTAGTAGCGGGGACAGGATTTGAACCTGCGACCTCTGGGTTATGAGCCCAGCGAGCTACCGAGCTGCTCCACCCCGCGTCGGTGAACACAACATTACACATGGGTTCGCAGAGTCTGCAAATCGCCAGCTCAGAGGCGGTTTCGACGAGGTGAACAGACCGCACGACAGGAACATCCGCCCGCCACCGAACTCCGGAACCATCCCGCAGCAATCACGATGCCGCACATTTCCACACCGCGCCCTCAAGATTCACCACCGAAAACGCACTTCAAACGTGACCTACTTCACCATTTCAGGGTGATCTCACTCACATAACGATGCGATAACTTCGCACGGAATCAGCGTGTTGACGACGTTTCCCACCTGGTAAAACTCGCATATTCGAGTTATTCGAATCATGCAATTCCGGCGTTATCAAGATGTGATCTGCTGAGAATTCTTCGTTACCGTCACTCCACGGCCCGGATCATCCGAGACGGGCTCGAACTCGAACCGCCGAACACCGGTGACCCTGTCCCGCGGCTCGAGGATCCCCGACGACCTGGGGACAGGGACACGGCAGTAAGCACGATCGCCGTGCCGGCGGGCGCAGGGAGGGAAACGACCATGACTGAGAACCGGAAGATCAGCACCCGCGCCATCGGCTTCGCCGCCATCACCGGCGCTCTTGTTGCCGTCCCGTTCGCATTCTCCACCGCTTCCGCCTCCGCGGCCACCCACGACTGGGACGGCGTCGCGCAGTGCGAGAGCGGTGGCAACTGGGGGATCAACACCGGAAACGGCTACTACGGTGGCCTGCAGTTCTCGCAGAGCACCTGGGCCGCCAACGGCGGCAAGGGCTCGGCCCACACCGCCAGCAAGGCGGAGCAGATTCGCGTGGCGGAGAACGTGCTCGCCACCCAGGGCCCCGGCGCGTGGCCGGTGTGCGGCCGGTACCTGCGCCAGGGCACCTCCGAGCCCGAGACGCTGGCCCCGGCGGAGGAACTTCCCGCCGTGCCCGAGCCCGCCCAGCCCACCGTGAGCGCGGCGCAGTCCGTGGTCGAGAAGGCCAAGTCCGCCGCGGACGAGCTGGCCGAGCAGTACGGCCTGAAGGGACAGTTCGAGCAGATCTTGAGCCAGAACAGCGCGCTGATCGACTCCCTCGGTCGCTGACCCATCCCGCGCCGAAAGAAAGACGCCGCCATCGCGATGATGGCGGCGTCTTTCTTCGTGCCGGTCCTATCCGGCGGCACTACTCAGCGGCCGGCGTCCTGATACGCCTTGACCGCGGCGTCCAGCTCGTCCAGCGCACGGCCGAAGTCCTGGAAGTTCCCGCTGCGCATGGCGTTGCGCACGTTCTCGATCTTGCGGTTGAGCTCGGCCGCCGCGGCGTCCTTGGCGGCGGACGATCCCGTCGCCGGTGGCGGGACCGAAGCGGGCGGCGGTGTCGAGGCGTTACTGGTCCCGTTGTTGCCGTTCTCGGCGGGGACCGGAGTGGTGCCCGGCTTGGGCCTGGTGCCCGAGTCACCGCCGAACGGCGTCGCCAGCGCGCCCGCGCCGGGGATCACTTGGTTCAGCGCGTCCGCCAAAGTCGAGGCGTAGCCCACCTTGACGTTGCCCGCCTCGTCGCGATAGCTCACCAGCACCCGCAGCAGCTGCGGGAAGGTCGCCGTGTTCGGCCCGGTGTTGCGTTCGTTGTAGAACGGCTCCACATAGAGGATGCCGCCGTCCGCGACCGGCAGGGTCAGCAGATTGCCATATTTGATCTTGTTCGAATTGGACAGCAGCGTTTTCTCGCGGGACACCTCAGGCGAGGTCGTCATCCGGTTCTGCGTCTGCTGCGGACCCAATGTCTGTGTGTCCGTTGGCAATCGAAGAATCGTGAATTTCCCGTAGCCGTCCGGGTCGGAACGCACCGAGATATAGGCCGCGAGATAAGGCCGGTTGTAGCCGGTCATCGCACTGGTCAGATTGAACGTCGGCTTGTTCGTTTTCGGGTCGCCCAGCAGCACGTAATACGGCGGCTGGTTGGCGGTGGTCCCGCCCTCGGTGGTCGGGTCGGCGGGAACCGACCAGAAAGCGTTGTTGGTGAAGAATTCTCGGGGATCGTCCACGTGATACTTCGACAGCATCTCGCGCTGCACCTTGAACAGATCCTCCGGGTAGCGGAAGTGCGCCCGCAGTTCCGGCGAGATCTCGCTCTCCGGCTTCACCGCGCCCGGGAACACCCCGCGCCATGCCTTCAGCACCGGGTCCGAGGAGTCCACCTCGTAGAGCGTGACGCTGCCGTCGTACGCGTCGACCGTCGCCTTCACCGAGTTGCGGATGTAGCTGACCGCCTTACGCGGCAGCAGCCGCCCGGTCTTCTTGTCGATGCTGTCCTCCAGCGCGCCCTCCAGCGAGGTGGTCTGCGCGTAGGGGTAGTTGTCCAGCGTGGTGTAGGCGTCCACGATCCAGACGATCCGTCCGCCGACAACCGCGGGGTAGGCGTTGCCGTCGGTGGTCAGCCAGGGCGCGACCTTCTGCACCCGCTCGCGCGGGCTGCGGTTGAAGATGATCTTCGAGTCGTCGCCGATGGCCGAGGAGAACAGGATGTTGCGCTCGGCGTACTTGGCCGCGAAGGCCAGGCGGTTGAACCAGTTGCCGATCGGCACGCCGCCCTTGCCGGTGTAGGTGTACTGGGCGGTGTCGGAGTCGTACTCGCGCGGACGCTGGCCGTCCATCGCGCCGACGATCGCGTAGTCCGGGTTCGCCTGCGAGATCAGCTCGCCGAAGTAGACGCGCGGCTGGTCCACCTTGATCCGCTGCTTGTCCGCCGGCGTGAACAGATCGCTGACCATGAAGATCGGATAACCGCCGTCGCCGCTGCCCCCCGCGGCATTCGGATCGTCCGACGGCGGCTTGTTCACCCGGTTGGCCGGGGCGGCGACGAAGCCGTTGCCGTGGGTGTACACGGTGTGACGGTTGATCCAGTCGGTCTGGTTGCCGCTCAGCGCCGCGGGCGAGAGCTCCCTGGCGGCGACGATGTAGTCCTGGACGTCACCGTCGAGGTTGTAGCGGTCGATGTCCAGCGACTCCGGGAAGCCGTAGAAGTTCTTCAGCTGGCGCAGCTGCGTGAATGTGGGCGAGAGGATGTTCGGGTCGAGCAGCCTGGCGTTGCCGACGGTCGCGGCGTCGACCGGCACCTCGAGCGGGCTCTTGCTGCTCTCGCCCTTGTAGTCCTTGTAATCGATCCTGTCGTCGGTGATGCCGAACGCCTGCCTGGTGGCGGCGATGTTGCGTTCGATGTACTCGCTCTCCTTGTCCGCGGCGTTCGGCCGCACCGAGAACTGTTCGACCACCAGCGGCCACACCGCGCCGACCAGGATCGAGGACAGCACCAGCAGCGCGGCGGCCATCGCGGGCACCCGCAGATCGCGCAGCACGATGCCCGCGAAGAAGGCCAGCGCGCAGATCACCGCGATGGACAGCAGGATCAGCTTGGCGGGCAGCACCGCGTTGATGTCGGTGTAGGAACCGCCGGTGAAGGTGGGTTCCTTGCGGCTGCTGGAAAGCAGTTCGTAGCGGTCGAACCAGTAGGCGATCGCCTTGAGCAGGACGAAGATCCCGGCCAGTACGGCGAGCTGGATGCGCGCGGGGCGGGTGAGCGTGCCCTCGCGGCCGGTCAGCCGCAGGCCGCCGAAGACGTAGTGGGTGACCAGGCTGGCGAAGAACGCGATCACCACCGCGACGAACAGCCAGTTCAGCACCATCCGGTAGAAGGGCAGGTCGAAGGCGTAGAAGCCGACGTCGAGGCCGAACTCCGGATCCTTCTCGCCGAACGATCCGCCGTTGAGGAACAGCTGCACCGTCACCCAGTTCGACTGCGCCACCAGACCCGACAGCAGACCCAGCAGCACCGGGATGCCGACGCCGAACAGCCGCAGCCTGCTCATCACGGTGGTGCGGTAGCGCGCGATCGGATCGTTCGGACCCGCCACCGGCACGAACACCGGCCTGGTGCGGTAGGCCAGCAGCAGCGCCAGCCAGACCACCAGGCCGACGAAGGCCGCCACGACGAGGAACAGCAGCACCCTGGTCCGCAGCACGGTGAGATACACGTTGCGGAAGCCGACCTCGCCGAACCACAGCCAATTCGTGTAGGTGTCCGTCAACCGCGGCCCGAGCAGCAGTAACGCCGCTAGGACGATGGCCGCCACCAGCAGCACACGGCTGCGTCGGGACAGCGAAGGTAAGCCGGTGGGGGGCCGCATGCCCACGATGCCACTCTCCAAGGTCCGGCGACGCTCGCACCGATACGCTCGGCCGATGCGCCGCAGTCCGATGTTGCGGGTGGTCCTTCCGGACCGTCTCGGCCCACTCTACGGAAATCGGACACCACGCAGCTGGCAGGGTTGCGCTTGCCGCGCCGGGGAACCGATCGCCCGGGTTTCCGGCTGTCCGCGCCTGCGGTTTGATTGGATGTTCGCGTGACCCCAGACCTGCACGCCGAACTCGTCCTTGCCCGATCCGTCCGGGAGGTGGCGGAATTCGTCGATGCCGAGGGGTGGGGCCGTCCCCCGCAGATGTTCGCCCTGGTGCCGACCGCGGATCTGGTCGCGGCGCAGCCGGAACTGGAGGATCAGCTCGACGAGGGCGACGAGCTGACGCCGGTCGCCCAGGAAGCTTTCCCGGACGACATCACCGGCGGCTCGATCGCCCTGGACGAATTCCTGGCCACCACCAGTTGGCCCCCCGCCGTCCGCGGTTGCGTGCTGGTGCAGGAGATCGTGGTGCTCCCTCCGGACGCCGAATCGACGCTCGACGACGCGCTCGCCCCGCTGCTGGCCGACCACGATGCCGCCGACGCGGCCGCGCGCGCCGCCGCCGAGGCGCACCCGGAGCGCCGGGAGGCCCGGTTGTTCGCCGCGGTGCTGCGCGACGGCGCGTCGCTGTGCCTGTTGCAGCTGCGCCCCGCGGACGACGCGGACGATTTCGGCGACCTCGACCTGCGCACCTACCCCAATCTGGCGCCGAACCTCGTCGAAGCGCTGCATCACACCCTGGAGTGAAGCGCTGACGCTCCGGTGCGGCGCTGCGCGGCCCGATCGCGGTTCAACGGCCGGGCGCGCGGCGTTCTTCGGTCGGGATCACCAGCCGCTGCGCGGTCCGGGCGAGTCGCGCGGCTTCCGTCGCGGGTTGTCGACCGACCGAGCGATCCGGCTCACCCGCAGCCGACCGGTTCCTTGCCGGTGTTGATCTCGTTGAGCGACTGCACCGCGCCGGTGAGTGTCTCGACGCGCACCAGCCGCAGGCCGTCGGGAGTCCGCTGTTTGGCCTCGTCGCAGTTGGCGGCGGGGACCATGAAGGTCTCCGCGCCCGCGTCCCGCGCGGCCATCATCTTGTACTGGATGCCGCCGATCGGCCCCACCTTGCCGTCCTGATCGATGGTTCCGGTGCCCGCGACGAACTTGCCGCCGTCCAGTTCGCCGGGGGTGAGCTTGTCGATCAGGGCCAGGCTGAACATCAGACCCGCCGAGGGGCCTCCGATGTCGGCGAGATTGAACGCGACCTCGAGCGGCGGCCGGGCGCCCTCGCCCGGCGTCACGCCGAGGTAGCCCTTGGCCGGGTCGCCGGGGCGGGCGCCGAGCACGATCGACGCGGTCTGCTCGGCGTTGTCGCGCCGGAAAACCACGGTGAGCGTGCTGCCGGGCGCCTGGGACGAGACCGCGGTCACGACATCCTTGGGGGTCGTCATCGGCGTGCCGTTGATGCTGATCAGCTCGTCACCCGCGCGCAGCGCGTCGTGGGCGGGCCCGTCGTCGGACACCTTGCGCAGCAGCACGACCGTGGGCAGGTTCAGGTAGTGCAGGGCGGCGACCTCGGCGTTGCCCTCCGAGTCCTTGAAGTCCTCTTGGTTGGACTTGTCGATCTCCTCGCGCGACACGCCGGGCGGGTAGACCTCCGAGCGCGGCACCAGGCCGTGCTTGCCGCTGGCCCAGAAGCCGAACGCCTCGAAGATGCTCAGCCCGTCGCGCACCGACACCGTGGTCATGTTGAGATGACCCGTGGTCGGATCGATCTCGGTGCCCCGCACATCGACGACGTCCTTGCCGTCCACCGTGCCGAGGGTGTTGAAGGTGGGGCCGGGCCCGAGTGCGACGAACGGCACAGTCAGTACGCTGCCGACGACACCGAGCACGAGCACCGGGATCAGTGCGGCCACCAGGGTGAGGATCCGACGATTCACCTGGACCACAGTAATGACAGCCCGCGGCGTGAGTGGGCGGAGGCGGTCATTTCGCCCGGGCGCGCCGCCTCCGGTTTCGCGCCGCGCGAACACAGGGACGCTGTGCTACACGCGTAACGTGAAGAGCATGAACGACCTCCCCTTCGGATTCTCGAACCGCGACGACGACGATCGCAAGCGCGGTGACGAGCCGAGCGGTCCCGGCCCGAACGACCCGTTCGGTTTCGGTATCGGTGGGTCCGGCGCGGGCGGGTTCGACCCGGCGCAACTCGGCCAGATGCTGACCTCGCTCGGCCAGATGCTCAGCGGCATGGGACAACCGGGCTCGGCGCAGGCCGGGCCGGTGAACTACGACGTCGCCAAGCGGCTGGCCCGCCAGCAGCTCGGCCCGACCGTCGCCCCGGTGAGCTCGGGCGCCGCGAGCGCGGTGACCGACGCCGCGCACCTCGCCGAACTCTGGCTCGACGGCGCGACCACCCTGCCCGCGGGCGCCGCCAAGACGGTCGCGTGGACCGCCAACGACTGGATCGAGCAGACCCTGCCCACCTGGCAGCGGCTGTGCGACCCGGTCGCCGAGCAGATTTCGGGCATGTGGACCGCGGCGCTGCCGGAAGAGGCCAGGCAGTTCGCCGCGCCGATGGTCGGCATGCTTGGCCAGATGGGCGGCCTGGCCTTCGGATCGCAGCTCGGCCAAGCGCTCGGCCAGCTCGCCAAAGAGGTACTGACCTCCACCGACATCGGCCTTCCGCTCGGCCCCACCGGCACCGCGGCGCTACTGCCCGCGGCGATCTCGGAGTTCAGTGCCGGACTGGAGCAGCCGGAAAGCGAGATCCTGGTGTTCCTCGCCGCGCGTGAGGCCGCCCACCAGCGGCTGTTCGCGCACGTGCCGTGGCTGCGTCAGCAGGTGCTCGGCGCGGTCGAGGACTACGCGCGCGGCATCCGGATGGACTTCTCCGCGATGGAGCAGGCCGCGCAGAACATCGACCCGATGTCGCTGACCGATCCGTCGAAGCTCGAGGAGATCTTGGCCCAGGGCACGTTCGAGCCGCAGACCACGCCCGAGCAGAAGCAGGCGCTGGAACGGCTGGAAACGCTGCTGGCGCTCATCGAGGGCTGGGTGCAGGTGGTCGTCGCCGACGCCGTGGGCGACCGCTTGCCCGGCGCGGGCGCGCTGGCGGAGACGCTGCGCAGGCGGCGCGCCACCGGCGGTCCCGCGGAACAGACCTTCGCCACGCTGGTCGGGCTGGAGTTGCGTCCGCGCAAGCTGCGCGAGGCGGCGGCGCTGTGGCGCAGGCTCACCAGCGACGCGGGCATGACCGCCCGCGACCGCGTGTGGGCGCACCCGGACCTGCTGCCGGATTCCGACGACCTGGACTCCCCCGCCGGTTTCATCGACTCGGTCATCGGCGGCGGCGCCACCGTCTTCGACGACCCGCTGGCGCAATTGGCCGAAACCGAGGCTCGTGAGCGAGCAGCACGCGAGCAAAAGGACGACGACACCGGCCCCGACCTGGGCAAAGAAGGCGGCGAATCCTCCTGATTCAGGCTGTGGATGACGCGAAATCCTGTGGATAACCAAGGATTTCGCCACGGGCCGCACCCCCCGGGGTTCGCATACTGATGACATGACAACGATGTGTCGTGGTCCTCGATTGCGGCCGCGGGTTACCGTCCTGGTCCGCCCGACCGGCGTCGTCCAACTCGGTTGCGATCCGGAAACCGCCGTGGTGCTCGATCCGGAAGGCATGGACGCGGAGACCGTCGTCACCTTCCTCCGCCTGCTCGACGGTCTGCGCACCAAGCCGCAGATCATCTGGCGCGCCGGAGAATGCGGTATCGATGCCGAACGCGCCGTGGCATTGCTCACGCTGGTCGACGAAGCCGGACTGCTGGACCACCCGGAGGACCGGGCCGGTCACGTGCGAACAGTGCGAGTACACGGCCTCGGGCCGCTGTCGGACGCGGTGTCGGTCGGCTTGCGGGCGCTCGGTATGCGGCCGAGCCGTTCCCGGGACTACCCCACCGGTACGGCGACGGCGCGGTCCTGGGGAGTGGACCTCGTGGTGCTCGCCGACACGCTGATGCCCGACCCCCGACTGGTGAGTGATCTAGTGCTGCACCAGATCCCGCATCTTTCACTGCGCATCCGCGACAGCAAGGGCGTCATCGGTCCCTTGGTGTTGCCGGGCGTCACCAGCTGCCTGCGCTGCGCGGACCTGATCCGCGCACGGAACGACACCGACTGGCCACACCTGGCGGCCCAACTACTCGGCCGCATCGGCCACGCCTCCCCCGCCGGAATCGCCGCCACCACGGCAATCGCCCTCGCCGAACTCGAAACGATCATCGACTGCTCGCCCCGACGAACCCCCGCCACCTTGAACGCGACGCTGGAACTGGACCTGGACTCCCACACCCTCGATCGCCGCCGATGGGACCGCCATCCCGACTGCGGGTGCGTGCACCTTTCCGCAGCGCACGGCGTCGGAATACCGCCGTGATGCCTCCACCCAGGAACTCATCTGGCGACCGCGAGCACGAACCGCATCGGTCCACCCCAACGACTACGACGTCGGTCACTGACTCCGCACCGTGGGCGTGGCGGGCGCGGGACAAGATCACCTTCGCCGCGCTGGACTGGCGGCCGGAGGCCTCGCTGAAGCTGATCTGCCCTGGATGAGCCCCGCCATCCCGAACGCGACTCTCGAACTGAATTCGGATTCACACCCTCGGTCGGCGCGGACGCGACCGGTACCCCGCATGCATGTGCGCACTCGTTTCCGCAGGTCATGGGCACTGAAGCCGATGGTGATCAAGATTGCCGTGGCCGACCGGCCGGTCCGTCCGCCATGATGGGTACGTGTCTGAGATCGTGCGCCGTCGCTCGTCCCGCAACGCCAAGTTGGCCAAGATTCCACTCGGCATAGCCGGGCGGGCGGCCGTGGGGTTCGGCAAGAAGCTCGCCGGAGGCGACAAGTCGGAGATCAACGCGCAGCTCAATCAGAAGGCCGCGGAGCAGCTGTTCACGGTGCTCGGCGAGCTCAAGGGCGGCGCGATGAAGTTCGGGCAGGCGCTCAGCGTGATGGAGGCCGCGGTCCCCGAGGAGTTCGGCGAGCACTATCGCGAGGCGCTCACCAAGCTGCAGGCCGCCGCGCCGCCGATGCCGGCCGCGACCGTCCACCGCGTGCTCGACCAGCAGCTCGGCACCCAGTGGCGGACCCGCTTCCGTGAGTTCGACGACGCCCCGGCCGCGTCGGCCAGCATCGGGCAGGTGCACCGGGCGGTGTGGTCGGACGGGCGCACCGTCGCGGTGAAGGTGCAGTACCCCGGCGCCGACGAGGCGCTGCGCGCCGATCTCAAGACCCTGTCTCGCATGTCCGGTCTGGTCGCTTCCGTGATCCCCGGCGCGGACGTGAAGCCGATTCTCGCCGAGATCACCGAGCGCACCGAAGAGGAGCTGGACTACCGCAACGAAGCCGCCAACCAGCGCGCATTCGCCAAGGGCTTCGACGGGCACGCCGAGATCGTGGTGCCGAAGGTGGTGGCGAGCGCGCCAAAGGTGATCGTCACCGAATGGCTGGACGGCGTCCCCGTCTCCACGATCATCAAGCAGGGCGCCGAGGATCCGGAGGGCACCCGTGCGCTGCGCAATCGCGTCGCGGGGCTGATGGGCCGGTTCCACTTCTCCTCCCCGGAGGTGGTCGGACTCCTGCACGCCGACCCGCACCCGGGCAATTTCATGATGCTGCCCGACGGCAAGTTGGCGGTGATCGATTTCGGAGCCTGCGCACCGATGCCGGACGGTTTCCCCCCGGTGCTGGGCCGAATGCTGGCCCTCGCGGTCGAGGAGCGATTCGCCGAACTCACCGAACTGCTGTACGACCACGGCTGGGTGATCCCCGGCCGAGTGGTCACCCACCAGGAGATCGCCGACTACCTGCGGCCGTTCACCGACCCGATCCAGGCCGACTCGTTCCACTTCACCCGCAGGTGGATGCAGCGGGTCGCGGGCAAGGCTTCGGAGATCTCCAGCCCGGAGATGAAAACCGCACGCGCACTGCAACTTCCGGCGCAGTACGTGATGATCTTCCGGGTACTCGGCGGCTCCGTCGGCATCCTGGCGCAACTCGACGCCGAACTGCCGTTCATGCAATTGGTCCGCACCTGGATGCCCGGCTTCAGCGAGGAACGCACCGCCTCCTGAGCAGAATCCCCTCGAACTCGGTCGAAGCGATAACCCCCGCGCTGAACCGCGCAACTAAAGCGCGCAACTAAAAAAAGAAACTTCACGCCATCCCCGGCCCCGTCGGGTGCGAGTCTTACGAGCACCGTTCGCGGCCCGTCTCGCGGCCGCGAACACGCAGCGCCGCAGGCGCTGCAAAGCAGACCAGCCGCCCACCAGACAACGGTGGGCGGCTGGTCTGCTTTCTCGTTCGTTGGCTCGGCCCGTGCCGGGACCGACCGAATCGAGCACATCGACCGGAGGGAGGGAAGTCACTCCCCGGCTCATGCCGGGACCGCGACCTTGCGCGGACGACCACGCGGACGCTTGCGGGCGATCACGACACCCTGGTCGAAGATCTCACCGCCCCAAACACCCCATGGCTCACCACGATCCATGGCGGCGCTCAGGCAGCCCTTGCGGATCGGGCAGGTCGCGCACAGCGCCTTGGCCTGCTCCAACTGGACCGGGCTCTCGGCGAACCAGAGGTCCGGGTCTCCAGCACGGCAGGGCAGGACCTTGGTGATCTCCTGGGTCCGAGTAGGCGACGCCACGGTTCGGCATGTCACGTCAGTAGTGGCCTGCGGCCAACTCTGTGCGGTGAACACGTCGTTCTCCTTCAGCTCGTTTGCAGCGGTTCGTTTGTTGTGGCGAAACCGGTGCCGGTCGGCTGAAGGGCCGGAGAATACTGGCCACGGTTTCGCTGTCTTGCGATCCGTGGCCAGGAGGTCGGGGAGGAGTTCCCTACCTAGGTCGACATCTGTGTCGAGTCCTGTTCACGGTCGCTGGGTGTGCGGTGCGGAGGCGTGCTGCCCGCGGATCCGCCGGCTCGAAGCCGACTTCATCCGCGAAGACACCGACTGCTGCCTCGACAGCCGTCGGGTGCCAGCCCGCGCTGGGCTTGCCCTGAATCTGGGTGCGGTTCGACGCATGCATGGCAAGGCAATTCACTTGCGTGCCGGACATGCCGAACGCACCGATTCCGGACAGACCGATCCCCTGCAAGGCGAGGATCCCCCGGGAGGCCGCCATGGGCGCATAGACCGCAACGCCACTGGCGCCGAAGTTCATGATGTTGTCCATTGCTCTGCCTCCCTCCTGTACTCGTTGTGTGTCGGTAACTGTGCGCGCCGAGATGCCCTCCCGGTGCGTGAAATCCACCATAGGCAAGATCGTCGAGCGGGACAACCTATTTTCTACCTGCGGTTTTGTGATGTGGATCGAAGCCGGGACGCCACGATCGCGAGCACATCTGCGCCGAACTGGTCGATCTTCTTCGCGCCGATGCCCGCGATCGCGGCCAGCGCGGCGTCGTCGGCGGGCTGTTGTTCGGCGATCGCGGTGAGCGTGGTGTCGGTGAACACGACGAATTCGCGCACCCGCAGCGCCTCCGCCTTCTCCGCACGCCAGTCCCGCAGTGCGGCAAGCAATTCCGCGTCCAGCTCGGCCGGGCAACGGCGGCAGCGGCCGAGCATGGTCGCGTAGGTGCCGATCAGCGGTTTCGCGCAGACCCGGCAGGTCGGGCGGACACCGTTCGGGGCCGACGGCGGTGCCGCGATCCGCGAGGCGGGCGAATCATCCGGCACGAGACCGTTGAGGAAGCGCGAACGCCGCCTGCTGCGCCTGCCGCCCTCGTTCCTGGCCAGCGCCCAGGACAGCCGCAGATGTTCGCGCGCCCTGGTGACCCCGACGTAGAGCAGCCGCCGTTCCTCCTCGAGCGCCGCCTCGTCGGCGACGGAGCCGTCGTCGGCGAGGACGTGCGCGATCGGCATGGTTCCGTCCGACAGCCCGACGAGGAACACCGCGTCCCACTCCAACCCCTTGGCGGCGTGCAGGGAGGCCAGCGTGACGCCCTGCACCGTGGGTGGATGCCTGGCCTCGGCGCGAGTCGCGAGCTCGCGCAGCAGCCCGGTGAGGTCGAGCCGGTCGTCGTGGCCGACGAGTTCCTCGGTCAGCCGCACCAGCGCGACCAGCGAGGTCCAACGTTCACGCGCCTGGGCGCCCGCGGGTTCCGTGGCGGTAAGGCCGAGCGGCGCGAGCACCGCGCGGACCAGCGAGACCAGGGAGTTGCCGCTGCGCGCCTGGTCGGGCAGGTCGTCGCGGGCGGCGGCTTGCCGCAGTGCCTGCACGGCCTGCCTGACCTCGGCGCGCGCGAAGAAGCCCTCGCCGCCGCGCACCTGGTAGGGGATACCGCGCTCGGTGAGCGCCTGCTCGTAGCTCTCCGAGTGGGCGTTGATCCGATAGAGCACGGCGATCTCGGCGGTCGGTGTGCCCGCCGCGACGAGCCGGCCGATCGCCTCGGCCACCGCCGCGGCCTCCGCCGGCGCGTCGTCGTATTCGGCGAACACCGGCTCGGGCCCGTCGGCGCGCTGGCCGATCAGTTGCAGCCTGGTGCCCGCGATGCGCCCGCGCGCCGCTCCGATCACCCGATTGGCCAGCGACACCACCTGCGGAGTCGACCGATAGTCGCGTTGCAGCCGGACCACGGTGGCGTCGGGGAAGCGCCGGGAGAAGTCCAGCAGGTAGCTCGGCGTGGCGCCGGTGAACGAATAGATGGTCTGGTTGGCGTCGCCGACGACGGTCAGGTCGTCGCGGTCGCCGAGCCAAGCGTCGAGCACGCGCTGTTGCAGCGGGGTGACGTCCTGGTACTCGTCGACGACGAAACTGCGGTAGCGGCCGCGGAATTCGTCGGCCACCGCCGGATAGTCCTCCAGCGCTGCGGCCGTATGCAGCAGCAGGTCGTCGAAATCCAGCAGCAGCCCGTCCGGCGTCGCCTTGAGCTTCTCGTAACCCGCGTAGACGTCCGCGACACGCAGTGCCTCGTAGGGCGTCTCGCGCCGCTGCTTCGCGACCGCCGCCGTGTAATCCTCCGGAGCGATGAGCGAGGCTTTCGCCCACTCGATTTCGCTCAGCAGGTCGCGCACGCTGTCGGTGGCCGTGGACAGCCCGGCCTGGTGCGCCGCCTGCGCGACGATCGGGAATTTCGCATCGATCAGCCGCCACGGCACGTCGCCGACGATCTGCGGCCAGAAGTACTTCAGCTGCCGCAACGCCGCCGCGTGGAACGTCCGCGCCTGCACCTGGGTCGCTTCCCCGCCGAGACCGAGGGCCCGCAGCCGGGTCCGCAGTTCCCCAGCGGCCCGAGCGGTGAACGTCACCGCGAGCACCTGATCGGCTTTGACGTGCCCCTGCGCGATCTGATGCGCGATGCGATAGGTGATGGTCCTGGTCTTTCCGGTGCCCGCGCCCGCGAGCACGCACACCGGGCCGCGCGGTGCTCGCACGGCGGCGGCCTGCTCGGGATCGAGGTCTGCGAGGTCGAGAGCGGGCACGCGATCCATCATGACAGCGCCCACCGACACACAACCGGTCGCGGTCGGGAGCAGCCGCTCGCGAGCAGACCGGCACCGAGGCAAGAGACGGCATCGGCGCGGTAGCCGTGCGCCGCACGCGACCGCCCGTTGTACGCCTCGTCGGCGCTTCGGGCGGCCGGGCGCGTGGCGTTCAGCGGTCGCTCAGCAACCGCAGGGAACGAGCGAAGGGGGCGCTGTCTTGCGAGCCGAGCGGCGCGAAGAACTCCGCGTCGCATTCCTCCACCGCGACGATGGCCCGGTTCACCAGCGCCACGCCCGCTTCGGTGGCGACCAGGGCCTTCGCCCGGCGGTCGCTGGGGTGGTCGCGGCGTTCGATCAGACCCTTCTGCGCCAGGGCGCGCAACACCTGAGAAGTCATCATCGGATCGGTGGCGGCGTATTCCGCCAGGTCACGCTGCCGGACCGGATCTTCGCGGCCGGCGGCGAGGTAGGTGAGCGAAGCCAGCAGCACGAATTGCACGTGGGTCAGGTCGAAGGGAGCGAGCGCCGCCCGCTGTGCCGCCTGCCAGCGGTTGGTCACTTGCCACAGCAACAGTCCGGGACTTTCCTCTGCCGCGCGAAATCTGGAACGCAGTCCGCCGTCCCCCGCCTCGTGCATCGGCCTCCCTCACTCGTCGGTCATCTCCCGCGCGATCAGCGCGTAGTCGTGCGGGCTGAGTTCTATCAGGCCACGACGCAGGATCATCCCCCAGTTCGGCACGCTGGTGAGGTCCAGTTCGTCACGCAGCGTATCGATCGGCGCCTCCCGCGCTTCGGCTCGGTAGCTGACCGAACGGCGCCACGGCCGGAAGCAACCGCCGTCCTGCGGGTCGGCCTGCCAGGCCGGGTGGTCGTCGATGGTGCCGATCGCGGTGAACGAGCGCACCGGCGCTCCGGCCCGCATGCCCTCGCGCGGCGAGTAGTACACCAATCCGTCGCCCGGCCGCATGCGTTCCACCGCAGCGCGCTTGCCGTGGTTCGCCTGGGCGATGCCCAGCTCGACACCGCGCCGGACATGTTCCCTGGACACGACGGCAAGCCAGTACTTCGTGCTCGAACCGGTAGCACTCATGCCGGGACCCCCTCGGCGACGGCCACCAGTGCGTCCAGGTCGGGCTGCACGGATTTCGCCAAGTCGGCGCCCAGGATCTTGATCCACAACAAGCGCAGCGGTCCGTCGATCGAGACCGTGACGGTGACCGTGGTGCGGTTTTCCGCGACGGCGACCTCGTGGGCGAAGGTGAGCCGCGCGCCGAACAGCTTCGAGACGTCGACGAACTCGCGATCGGTCAGACGCGCGACGACGAACCGGATCTTCGGGCCGCCTTTCGGCCGCAACGTCCCGGTGGCGCCCTCGGCGAACGGTCCGTCCAAGCGCACCCACTCGGTGTCGGTGTTCCACTCCGGCCAGGTGGCCATGTCGGCCCAGCGGGCGAAGAAGGCGGTCGGCGGCGCACTGGAGGTGGCCTGCGCGGTGGCGATGATCGTCATGCATTTAGTATGCGCGCATACTAAATGTCGCGCAAGTCGGGATATCGTTCGAGTCGGAACAGTGCGCGGACGTCCGGCGTTGCAGTGTCCGTGACTGACGCGAACCCCACCCTGACGATGTACTCGACCACCTGGTGCGGCTACTGCCGCAGGCTCAAGAAGCAGCTGGACGAGGCGGGCATCGGCTACGTCGAGATCGATATCGAGCAAGACCCGGCGTCGGCCGAATTCGTCGGCAGCGTGAACGGGGGCAACCACGTCGTGCCCACCGTGAAGTTCGCCGACGGTTCCACCGCGACGAACCCGTCGCTGGCGGCGGTCAAGCAGGTCCTCGCCGGTCTGTCCTGATCAGCCGCCGCGCGCGGGTCGCATCGGCCCGCGCGCTAGTCGATCGCGGCCCAGGATTCGATGATCGTGCGCGCGATCGAGATCGAGCCGGGCAGCAGCAACCGGGCGCCCCCGTCCCGATTCGACCAGTCGCCCACCGCCAACGCTTCGCGCACCTGTGCGCGGGTGAACCAGTCGGCCTCGGCGATCTCACCATCGGTGAAGGTCAGCGGCTGTGTGGGATCGGCCACCGCGGCGAAGCCGAGCATCAGCGAGCGCGGGAACGGCCACGGCTGGCTGCCCAGGTAGGTGATCTCGCGCACGTCGAGGCCGACTTCCTCGCGCATCTCGCGCTCCACGCAGCGCTCCAGCGACTCGCCCGCCTCGACGAACCCGGCCAGCAGCGAGAACAGCGACTTCGGCCAGCTGGCCTGGCGGGCGAGCAGCACCCGCTCCCCACCGTCGTGGATCAGGCAGATCACCGCCGGATCGATGCGCGGGAACTCCTCGTAACCGCTCTCGGTGACGCGCGACCAGCCCGCCTTGGCCGACATGGTGACGGTGCCGTCCGCGCCGTGGAACCCGGCCTTGTCGTGCCAGTTCAGCAACGCGATCGCGGTCGAGAGCAACGCGGCGGTGCGGTCGTCGACGGCGCCGCCGGCCAGCGCGCGCAGGTCGGTCAGCGCGCCCTCCAGCTCCGGATCACGCACCGCCCACAGATGGACGCCCTCCTCTACACCGAGGAACACCGCGTCCGGGCTCGGCTCGGCGGAGAACTCCACGGCCGGGTCCAGGATCAGGGCGCTTTCGTCGAGGCGCACCTGCCCGCGGCCGTTGATCCGCAGGAGTCTGGCCTCGGCCCAGCCCTCCTTCAGGGCCTGGGCATCACCTCGGATGTGCTCGGCCCGGTCGACGACAGAACGGGAGAGCAACGGAACGCTATTGAGCTGAAATGCCGACACGGTTCGAGACTATCGCCGAAGCTGTGCGGCCGGTTCGCGCCGGGGTCACTTGCCCGCTCGACGGATGTACAACAGCTTGTCGCCCGCCTCGACCGCGTCGACTTCCGGCTCGCCCACGCGGTAGAGCACCCCGTTGCGCACCACGCCGAGGACGATATCGCTCAGATGCCGTGGCGAGCCGCCGATCTCGGACGGCTCCACCTCGCGTTCGGCGACGGCGAAGCCCTCCTCCGGGGTGAGCAGGTCTTCCATCATCTCCACGACCGTGGGCGTGGTGGTCGCGATGCCGAGCAACCGGCCCGCCGTCTCCGAGGACACCACCACCGAGTTCGCGCCGGACTGGCGGACCAGGTGGGTGTTCTCCGCCTCCCGGATCGAAACCACGATCTTGGCGGCCTTGTTCAGCTCCCGGGCGGTCAGGGTGACCAGCACGGCGGTGTCGTCGCGATTGGTGGCAACCACCACCGAGTCGGCGTGCTGCACACCGGCCAGCCGCAGCACGTCGGACTGGCTCGCCGAGCCGTGCACCGTGACCAGCCCGGCGTTCGCGGCCGCCTCCAAGGCGACCACGTCGGTGTCGACAACGACGATGTCGGCGGGCTGCACCCCGTCGCCGAGCATGGCGTCGATCGCGGTCCGCCCCTTCGTGCCGTATCCGACGACCACGGTGTGATTGCGCACGGTGTGCCTCCATCGCTGAATCTTGAAAGCCTGCCGGGAACGTTCGGTCAGCACGCCCAGCGTGGTTCCGACCAGGACGATCAGGAACAGGATGCGCAGTGGGGTGATGATGACGATGTTCGCCAGCCGCGCCTCGGGCGTCACCGGGTGGATGTCGCCGTATCCGGTGGTCGACAGCGACACCGTCGCGTAATAGAACGCGTCCAGGAACGACAGTTCGTTGCCCGAGTTGTCGTGGTACCCGTCGCGTCCGAGGTAGACCACCAGCGCTGCCAGGAACAGCAGCCCCGTCGCGAACAGCACCCGTCTGGTCAGCGAAATCCACGGACTGGTCTGCACTTCCGGGATGCGCAGCAGACCGACCAGGGCGAAATCGGGCCTGCTGGCCAAACCCAGGCTGCGCGCTCGGTCACCGAACACCGGGCACACCCGTCGTTTCGTCGCTCGTGTCGGTCATACCCGGTAATCCTTGTCCCTCCGGCACACCGGGGAGCCTACTGTGTTGGATTTGCCGCGACTGCGTCGCGGCGTGTTCGCGGCCCCTTTGTGGCTCGCGTTTGCGCGGCCGCCGCTTGCTCCTTCGTCGCGTACGCGGCGGC